>NZ_JBHUXA010000007.1:0-273229 GCF_042669725.1 Nocardia sp. NPDC057227
CGGAGATGTGTATAAGAGACAGGCGCACGGCCACGCGCCGGGCACCGTGCTCGCGCCACGACCTGGAAGGCTTCTCCCCATGATCGAATTTCCCGACTTCGACGCGCTCCGCGCCGCCGTGGGCACCGAGCTCGGCGGCAGCGACTGGATCGAGATCGACCAGGCGCGGATCGACCGGTTCGCCGAGGCGACCGGGGATCACCAGTGGATCCACGTGGACGCCGAGCGGGCCGCCGCCGGGCCCTACGGGCGCACCATCGCGCACGGGTTCCTCACGCTCGCGCTGCTCGCGCCGATCGCGCAGCAGGTGATGGCGGTGCGGTCGGCGCGGATGGCGATCAACTACGGGCTGGACAAGGTGCGGTTCATCGACCCGGTGCCGGTGGGGAGCAGGGTGCGCGGGACGGTCGCGCTCACCGCGGTCACCGAGGTGTCCGGTGGGGTGCAGGCGTCGCGGACCGTCACCATTGCCGCCGAAGGGGCCGCCAAGCCCGCGTGCGTGGCCCAGCACCTGGTGCGCTACCTGAGCTGATCGGCTCGCTGCAGGCGCACCGGCGTGAGCAAGCCGATGCCGCGGATGTCGGCGGGATCGCGTGCAACGAGGCGGAACTCGGCGGTGCCCGCGAGTGCTTCGGCCAGGGCCGGGTCGATGAGCACCGTATCGGGCTCGGCGAGCGCGGTGAGGCGGCTGGCCAGGTTCACCGTGGTGCCGAAGACGTCGCCGAGCTGGTGGATGACCGGGCCCCAGGCGGCGCCGACGCGCAGCCCCGGAATATCCGGGTCGGCGGCGAAGGCGTGGATCAGCCCGGTGCCGATCTCCGCCAGCGCGGCGGGAGTGTCTGCGGTGAACAGGATCTCGTCGCCGAGCAGCTTGACGACGCTGCCGCCCGCCGCGGCGACCACGTCGATCGAGCGGTGCTCGAACCGCGCCACCACCCGGACCAGATCACCCGCCCGGCGATCGCGGCTGAGCTCGGTGAAGCCGACGACGTCGGCGAAGCCGACCCCGCTGTCCCTGCCCGCCGGCGGGTCGGCCGCCGGGTCGAGCACGTGCAGGGCGTCCTCGAGCCGCCGCCGCCAGAGCTGGCCGAGCAGCCACTGCACCTCCGGCATCCGCTCGGCCAGCGCGGAGACGGTGTCGACGGTCTGCGGGGCGCGCTGCATCTGCCCGGCCACGATGTCGACCTGCAACCGGGCCAGCTGCGCGATGGCCCTGGCCAGGACGCCGGTCAGGTGCAGCGCCTCGGCCTCGTCGACCATCCCCTCGTCGACGTAGCCGGTGAGCAGCCGCAGCAGGCGGACGTCCGACGGCGCGAAGTCGGGGGTGCTGTCGTCCACCGCCGGGTAGCCGAGGGCGCGCAGGAACCTGCGGGCTCTGGCGGGCGGGATGCCGGCGACCTCCGCCGCGCGGTCGGCGGTGTACCGGCGGGGTTCGCCGAACGCCACCGGCCCCGCGGCCTCCCGCCCCGTGCCGCGCGCGACGGCGTCCGCGACCGCCTGCACGGCGTCGAACTCGGCATCCGCCACACCGGATCGCGGTCGCGCCGGCGTCGTGACGTCGGCGGGCGCGGTGGGGCCGGTGCCCGGTTCGGGCGGATCACTCACTCCCCCCAACCCCCGACCGTCAGGCGGGGCGGGCGACGGCGGGCGCGGCCGGGCAGACGGCGGGGGCGAGTTCGCGCGCCACCGCGGCGAAACCGTCGCGGACGTTCCCGTGCGGGCGCACCCCGCGCGCGACGGGGCAGGCGAAGACGTCGCCGACGGCGTCGACCAGGCAGATGTCGCGGCCCGCGCCGCACTCCTCGGCGAGATCGCCGGTGGGGTGCACGCCGAACCGCACCCGCTCGCGGTGCTCGGCGGCCCAGGCGGCGACGGCCCTGCGCTGCGCGGCGTCCGGCGCGGCCTCGGGCGGCCGGTCGCCGGTGAGGCGCAGCCCGGCGCCGAAGATCCCGGCGACGGCGAGCAGCGCGTCCAGCCGCTCGGCGCTGTGCCGGGTGAGCGGCACCGCGACCTCGAACTCGTAGACCCCGGCGGAGGCGAGCAGCTCCATGGCGCGCACGCTCGCCCGGTAGGCGCCCGGTCCGCGCACGGCGTCGTCGGCCGCCTCGGTCGGCGCGGCCAGCGCGACCCGCGCGGTGCGCCGGTGGTCGCCTGCGAGCTGCCTGGCCAGCGCGGGGGTGACCCCGGTGCCGTCGGTGTGGAAGGCGAAGCCGAGCCCGATGGCGCTCGCGTGCGCGGCGAGATCGGGGAAGTCGGCGCGGCCGGTCGGCTCGCCGCCGGACACCTCGACGGTGACCACGCCGAGCCGCGCGAATTCGTCGAGCAGGGCCAGGCTTTCGGCGGTGTCGAGCACGCGCGGCGCGCCCGGAGCGGGCAGCCGGTACGGCCCGGAGCGGGGGTAGCGCGGCGCGAGCTCCCAGACGACGGTCGCCGGTGCGGTCATGCCGACCTCCTCATGAGAATTACATTCTCCACACAGGATAATCCTGCTTCCGCAGCAGAACAAGGGCTGCGCGGCGCTACGGACCATCGACCCGGCGTTTCCCCTGCGGTATCCTCGAGCCAGGTGTGAGAGTGCCGTTCTCTTGATCGAAGATCGACCATCTCGGCACAGTCCACGACAGAGCGAGGAGTCCCGTGAACACCGACGACCTGATTCTGGTGAGCATCGACGACCATGTGGTCGAGCCGCTCGACATGTTCGACAACCACGTGCCGCGGAAGTTCGCGGAGTACGTGCCCAAGGTCGTCCCCAACGACAAGGGCATCGACCAGTGGATCTACCGCGACCGCCCGACCGGCGTCGCGGGGCTGAACGCCGTGGTCACCTGGCCCGCCGAGGAGTGGGGCCGGGACCCGGCGGGCTACGCCGAGATGCGCCCCGCCGTCTGGGACGTGCACGCCAGGGTGCGCGACATGGACGTCAACGGCGTCCTCGCCTCCATGTGCTTCCCGACCTTCACCGGGTTCAGCGCGGGCCACCTGAGCCGCGGCGGCCAGGACGAGATCACCGTCGCCATGATCGAGGCCTACAACAACTGGCACATCGAGGACTGGGCGGGCGCCTACCCGGGCCGCTTCATCCCGATCGGCATCCTGCCCATGTGGGATCCGCAGCTCGCGGTGGCCGAGATCGAGCGGCTGGCGAGCCGCGGCTGCCACTCGGTGACCATGCCCGAGCTGCCGCACATCGACGGCCTGCCCAGCTACCACGACGGCGACTACTGGGCGCCGGTCTTCAACGCGCTGCAGGACAACGACACCGTGATGAACCTGCACATCGGGCAGGGCTTCGGCGTGCTGCGGCTGGCGCCGGACGCGCCGATCGACAACCTCATGGTGCTGGCGCCGAGCATCTCGCTGATCGCCGCGCAGGACCTGCTGTGGGGTCCCGCCTTCCGGAAGTTCCCGAAGCTCAAGGTGGCGCTCTCCGAGGGCGGCGTCGGCTGGATCCCGTTCTTCCTCGACCGCTCCGACCGGCACTACACCAACCAGCGCTGGCTGCGCCGCGACTTCGGCGGCAAGATGCCGAGCGAGGTCTTCCGGGAGCACGTGCTCGCCTGCTACGTCACCGACCGGACCGCGCTGAAGTCCAGGCACGACATCGGGATCGACAACATCGCCTGGGAGTGCGACTACCCGCACTCGGACTCGATCTGGCCGAACGCGCCCGAGTTCGTGCTGGAGGAGCTGGAGGCGGCGGGGGCCTCGGACGCCGATATCCACAAGATCACCTGGGAGAACGCCTGCAGGCACTTCAACTGGGATCCCTTCCAGCACATCTCGCGCGCGGACGGCTCGGTCGGCGCACTCCGCGCCACCGCCACCGACGTGGACATCTCGACCACCTCGCGCGCCGCGTACGCCGCCGCCTACGCCGCCAAGGCCGGGTGACGCGGTGCCCGCTCGGCTGATGGTGTTCGCGACCCCGAAGGAGGGGCGTGACGAGGAGTACAACCGCTGGTACACCGAGGTGCATATCCCGGAGATGCTCGCCATTCCCGGCGTTGTCGCCGCCGAACGGCACCGGCTCGTGCGCGGTGGTCCGGACGAGGGGCGCTACCTCTCGGTCTTCACGCTGGAGGGTGATCCGACCGCCGTGCTGGCCGAGCTCGGGGCGCGCGCCAAGGATGGGCGGATGGCGGTGACGGATGCCGGTGATCCCGCGCGGACGCGGCTCACCGTCTGGGAGGAACTCTGATCGATCGGGACGAGCCCGGCACCTTTCGGTGCCGGGCTCGTCCCGTGTAGGGGGAGATTTTCGCCGTGCGGCGGCTGCCCGGTGGGCGCCGGGTCAGGACCGCCCCGGGCCCTCGAGGATCGTGACCGCGGCTACCGCGGTGGGGCCGCCGAGGTTGTGCGCCAGACCGATTCGGGCGCCGTCGACCTGGTTGACCGCGGTGCCGCGCAACTGCTCGAAGAGCTCGACGCACTGGGCGACGCCGGTGGCGCCCGGCGGGTGGCCCTTGCACTTGAGCCCCCCGCTGGGGTTGACCGGGAGCGCGCCGCCGACCGAGGTGACCCCGGCCTCGAGCAGCTTGTACCCCTCGTGCCGCTCGGCGAAGCCGAGGTCCTCGTAGCTCATGAGCTCGATGCCGGTGAAGTAGTCGTGCACCTCGGCGACGTCGATGTCGGACGGCCCGAGCCCGGCCATGTCGAAGGCGCGGCGCGCGGCGCGGACGGTGGCCTGGAAGGTGGTGAGGTCGGCGCGGTGCTGGTGCATGACGGTGTCCAGCCCGAGCCCGACGCCGCGCACCCAGACGGGGGCGTCGGTGTAGCGGTCGACCACGTCCTCGGCGGCGAGGATGAGCGCGGCGGCGCCGTCGCTCTGCGGCACGCAGTCGTAGACGCCGAACGGCTCGGCGACGATCGGCGCCGCCAGCGCCTGCTCCATGCTGATCTCGAAGCGCAGCCGCGCCTTCGGGTTCGTCGCGCCGTGCCGGTGGTTCTTCACCGCGACCATGGCGAGGTGCTCGCGGGTGGCCGGCGATTCGTACAGGTACCGGTTGACGTGCAGCGCGAACCCGGCGGGGGCGAAGAGCCCGAGCTGGTAGTCCCAGGAGCGGTGCCGCGTCATCGACTCCCACTCGCGCAGCATGTCCTTCTCCGCGGTCTCGCGCAGCTTGTCCGCGCCGATCACGAGGGCGACGTCCACCGCGCCGGAGGCGATGGCGTAGAGCGCGTTGCGCACCGCGTCGTTGCCGGTGGCGCAGGAGTTCTCGACGTGCGTCACCGGCAGGTCGGGCACGCCGAGCGAGTCGGCGAGCACGCCTGCGGGGAAGCCGTCGGTGGTGCGCAGCGCGCCGAACCAGGCGGCCTCGATATCGGTGAGCCGCACGCCCTTGTCCACCGATGCGGCGCATTCGGCGAAGGCCATGGGCAGCAGATCCTGGATGCCGAGCGCGTAGTGCTCGGCGAACGGCGTCATCCCGGCGCCGACGACCGCGACCCTTCTCATGAGTTCTCCGTTTCGGGTTCGAAGGCGTACCCGTAGTCCGGCACGCCGGAGCGCTCCGCGACCCGGCGCAGCACCATCCGCCCGCGCACCCCGATGGCGGCGGTGCCCGCGTCGGCGCCGGTGACCTTGGCGAGCGCGCGCACCCCCACCCCGTCGAGTTCGACGATGACCAGCGAGTACGGGCTCTTGAGCCCGGGCACCGGCATCCGGACGGTGGTCTCCGCGTACACGGCTCCGGTGCGCGGCAGCGGGACGAGGGTGTAGTCGGTGGCGAGCGTGCCGTCGGCGCCGAGCCGGTAGCGCGGCGGGAAGTCCAGCTCGTCGCTGCCCGGGTGGCTGCCCGCCTCCCAGCGCACCTTGGCCTCGAAGGCCCGGTCGTAGGCGGCGAGCGAGATCGGCAGGTCGGCGCCGGGTTCGAAGGTGCCGTCCGAGGGCGGCCGCGCGGGCGGCTCCACCCGGTGCAGCGCGACCGGGCCTGGCACGACGGTCACCCCGGAGAGGCTGGCCTGCTCGACGCCGACCAGCAGCCCGGCCGCGTCCCACTCGACCATGGTGGCGAGCGCGAAGAGCGCGGCGGAGGCGCCGAGCGTCGGCACCTGCGGCGGCGGGGTCTGGCAGAGCGCGGTGGCCTGCTTGTGGTCCACCCCGGCCACCGCGACCGGGGTGTCCAGCCAGGCCGCGGAGAGCGAGGCGGCGAGGCCGCGTTCGCGCAGCAGCCGGGGATCGCCGTAGTCGTGCACGCCCGCGTCGTTGCGGGTGCGCACCGGCAGGCTGCGGGAGACCCGCGCCGTGGTGCGCACCTGCGCGCCGTCCCGATCGGAGAGCCAGGCCGCCGCCGCGCCCGCGGGTTCCAGGTCGACCCCGATGACGAGGGTGCGCGGGCGGGCCGAGCTCAGCGCGTCCAGCGTGGCGGGGGCGCCGCCGAGCCGCTCGATCACCTCGAGTTCGGGGTCCAGCCCGAGCCCGGCCAGCAGCACCGCCGCGTTGCTGCTGCCGACCAGCGGCAGCTCGCGGCTGACCAGGACCACCCGCTCGACCGGTTCGCCGCCCGCCAGCGCGGCGCGCCCGGCCTCGACGGCGAGGGTCACGGCGTCCTCGTCGTCGCCGGCGACCCGGTCGTGGCGATCCCCCCAGCACGGCAGGTACGTCCCCATCGACGCGACGTGCGGCATGATCAGCTCCTCTCGGGCGTCAGGAGACCGCGCCCGCGGTCTTCAGCGCGATGATGCGGTCCCAGTCGAAGCCGAGCTCGAGCAGGACCTCCTCGGTCTGGGCCGCGAACTCCGGGCCGGGCCGCAGCTCCGGCGCGGCCACGTCGAACTGCACCGGGCTGGAGACCAGCTGCAGCTCGCCCGCGGGCAGCACGTACTCGTTCGCGCGGATCTGCCCGTCGGAGAGCAGCTGCTGCGAATCCTGCACCGGCGCCCACGGCCCGGCGAGGGTGGCGAAGCGCTCGGTCCACTCGGCCAGCGTGCGCGCGCCGATCGCCTCGCGCAGGATGGCCACGCCCGCCGCGGTGTTCTCCGCGATGGCCGCGGCGTCCGCGAAGCGCGGGTCGTCGGCCAGCTCCGGGCGGTCGATGTGCCGGACCACGTCGGCCCAGAACTTGCCGGGCTGCAGCATGACGAAGGAGAGGAACCTGCCGTCCGAGGTGGCGTAGAGCCCGGAGAGCGGGTTCGTCGGCGCGCCGTGCGTTCCCGGCTTCGGCGCCACCATCGGCTGCTTGCCGTGCGCGGAGAGCGCGATGGTGTGGCCGAGCGCCCAGAGCCCGCTGCCGAGCAGCGAGACGTCGACCACCGAGGTCTCGCCGGTGCGCTCCCGCTTGAGCAGCGCGGCCGCGATCCCGCCCGCCAGGTTGGTGCCGGAGATGGTGTCGCCGAAGGCGGGGCCGGGCGGCTGGATCATGCCGTCGGTGCCGGGCGGGGTGATGGTGGCGGCGACGCCGCCGCGGCACCAGAAGGCGGTCATGTCGTACCCGCCGCGCACCGACTCGGTGCCGCGCGGGCCGAGCGCGCTGCCCCTGGCGTAGACGATCGACGGATTCACCGCGCGGATGTCGTCCACGTCGATGCCGAACTTGCTGCGCGCCGAGGGCAGGAAGCTGGTCAGGAAGACGTCGGCGCCCTTGGCCAGCTCCAGGATCACCTCGCGCCCCTCGGCCACCGACATGTCGATCCCGACGCTGCGCTTGCCGCGGTTGGCGTGCTCGACGTTGGGATTCGGGTCGCCCTCGACGGTGAAGGCGCCGACCCGGCGCAGCCCGCGCTGCGGGTCGCCCGACACCGCGTGCTCCACCTTGACCACGTCGGCGCCCCAGTCGGAGAGCACCGCGCCCGCCGAGGGGACGAAGCCGTACATGGCGACCTCGAGCACCTTGATGCCCGCGAGCGGCCCGCTCACGGGAGCACCTCGGCAAGGGTCTTGAGCTGCAGGAACTCCTCCAGCCCCACCCGGCCCATCTCGCGGCCGATGCCGGACTGCTTGTACCCGCCGAACGGCGCGTCCGGGGCGAAGTAGTTGCCGCCGTTGATGCTGAAGGTGCCGGTGCGGACCCGCCGCGCGATCGCCTTGGCGCGCTCGGAGTCGGCGCTGAACACGCCGCCGGAGAGGCCGTAGATGGAGTTGTTGGCGATCCGGACGGCGTCGTCGTCATCGTCGTACGGGATGAGCGCGAGGACCGGGCCGAACACCTCCTCCTGCGCGATCTCGCTGTCCGGGTCGACGTTCGCCAGCAGCGTCGGCGCGTAGAAGAAGCCGGGATCCAGCTTCTTGCCGCCGGTCACCAGGGTGGCCCCTGCCTCGACCGCGCGCTGGACCAGCCCGTCCACCTTCTCCCGCTGCTGCTCGCTGATCAGCGGGCCCATGTAGGTGGCCGGGTCGTTCGGGTCGCCGTGCTTGACGTGCGCGAAGTTCGCCGCCACCAGCTGCGCGACCTGGTCGTGGTCCTTGCGCGGCACCAGCAGCCTGGTGGTGAGCGCGCAGCCCTGGCCCGCGTGCGTGACGATGCTGAACGCCGCGAACACGGCGGCCTTCGTGTAGTCGGCGTCGTCCAGCACGATCGCGGCGGACTTGCCGCCGAGCTCCAGGAACACCTTCTTGAGCGTGCCGCTGGCCGCGGCCATGATCTGCCGCCCGACCGGGGTGGAGCCGGTGAAGGTGACCACGTCCACGTCCGGGTGCGTGGTCATCCGCTTGCCGACCTCGACGTCGGAGGAGGCGAGGACGTTCACCACGCCCGCCGGGATGTCGGTGTGGTTCGCGATGATCTCGCCGATCGCGAGGGTGGCCAGCGGGGTGTCCGGGGCGCCCTTGAGCACCACGGTGCAGCCCGCGGCCAGCGACGGCGCCAGCTTGGCGAAGGCCAGCTGGTGCGGGTAGTTGTAGGCCGCGATGGCCGCGACGACGCCCGCCGCCTCCTTCTCCACCCAGCGGTGGTGCTGCTGGCCGCGGATCTCGACATTGCCGAGATCCTCGGTGAAGTCGTAGGTCTTCAGCAGGTCCGCGTAGTAGCGGACGATCTCGATCGGCGCCTCCAGCTGGTTCGCGTGCGTGAGCGCCTTGGTCGCGCCCACCTCGGCGATGGTCAGCGCGCGCAGCTCCTCGAGGTTCGCGCGCAGCGCCGTGTGCAGTTGATCGAGGCAGTGCGCCCGGAACTCCGCGTTGGTCGCCCAATCGGTCTCGTCGAAGGCGCGCCGCGCGGCGGCGACCGCCGCGTCCACCTCGGCCACGCCGGCCTCGGGGGCGTACCCGTAGATCTCGCCGGTGGCCGGGTCGAGCGAGGCGAGCGTCCGCCCGGTCTCGACCAGCTGCCCGTCGATCAGCAGTCGGCGCGCCACTGCGACCGCCTGTTCCTGCGTTGACATCCCGTCTCCTCGCTACTGGAAAGCACATTCTCTCTTGGCGAGAATGATACATTCAGCACAGCGGGCCGTGGCAACTATCGCCGATCGGGATTGCTCGCCCGCCTTGCGAAAACGGACAGCGCGAGAGTACCGTTCTCACATCCGAAAAGGAGATTCTTGTGTCGAAGACTACACCCGGGGGTCGCGCGTGAGGACCGCTGTGGTCACCGGAGGCGCATCCGGCATCGGCCTCGGTATCGCGGAGCGGCTGCGGAGCGACGGCTACCGCGTCGCCACCCTCGATCTGGCCCCCGCCGAGGACGACAAGCTCGGCTTCAAGGCCGACGTCACGAAGCCGGAGGAGATCGCAGCCGCGCTGGAGACGATCCGCGCCGAGCTGGGGCCGGTCACCGTGCTGGTGAACTCGGCCGGGCTCGAGGGCTTCGAGAAGTTCAAGAACCTCACGTTCGAGGCATGGAAGCGCGTCGTCGACGTGAACCTGCACGGCGTCTTCCACTGCGTGCAGGCCGTGCTGCCGGACATGCTCGAGCAGCGCTGGGGGCGGATCGTCAACATCTCCTCCTCCAGCACGCACTCGGGCCAGCCGTTCATGACGCACTACGTGGCGGCCAAGTCGGCGGTCAACGGGCTCACCAAGGCGCTGGCGCTGGAGCTCGGCCCCAACGGCATCACCGTGAACGCGGTGCCGCCCGGCTTCATCGACACCCCGATGCTGCGCAAGAACGAGGACGGCGGGCGCCTCGGCGGCACCGTCGAGGACCACATCAAGCGAACCCCGGTGCGCCGCATCGGGACCCCGGCGGACATCGCCGCGGCCTGCGCCTTCCTGATCTCGGAGGAGGCCGGCTACATCACCGGCCAGATCCTCGGGGTCAACGGCGGCCGGAACACCTGAGCAAGATCGAACGAGAGGAATTCCCGTGGGACGTGTAGAGGGCAAGGTCGCCTTCGTCACCGGTGCGGCCCGCGGCCAGGGCCGCAGCCACGCCGTCCGGCTGGCGGAGGAGGGCGCCGACATCGTCGCCATCGACATCTGCCACGACATCGACACCATCGGCTACCCGATGGCCACCCGCGAGGACCTGGACGAGACCGCGCGGCTGGTCGAGAAGACCGGCCGCCGGATCATCGCCGAGCAGGCCGACGTGCGCGACGCGCCGCGGCTGCGCGAGGTGGTCGCCACCGCCATCGCCGAGTTCGGCAGGCTGGACATCGTGGTTGCCCAGGCCGGGATCGCCGGGATGAAGGGCCAGCCGCAGTGGCAGGCCTGGTCGGACGTGATCGACACCAACCTGATCGGCGTCATCAACACCATCCAGGCGTCGCTGCCGCACCTGAAGGCGGGCGCCTCGATCATCGCCACCGGCTCGGTGGCGGCGCTGATGGACATCGGCAAGGTGGACCAGCCGGGCAAGGACCCGGGCGGTATCGCCTACGTGGTGGCCAAGCGCGGGCTGGCGCAGTACGTGCACCAGCTGGCGCTGCACATCTCAGTGCAGAACATCCGCGCCAACGTCATCCACCCGACCAACTGCAACACCCCCATGCTGCAGAGCGAGCCCATGTACCGCTCGTTCCGCCCCGATCTGGAGCACCCGACCCGCGCCGACGCCGAGCCAGCCTTCGGCGTCCAGCAGGCCATGCCGATCCCCTACGTGGAACCAGGGGACATCAGCGACGCCGTGCTCTTCCTTGCCTCCGAGGAGGCACGCTTCATCACCGGTACGCAGCTGCGCGTCGACGCGGGCGGCTACCTGAAGTGGTACGACTACCACATCTGAGAGGGAGAAACACCGTGAAGGTCCAGGTCGATCAGGATCGCTGCCAGGGGCACACATTGTGCGCCATGATCGCCCCGCAGTCGTTCGAGCTCAGTGATATCGACGGCCACTCCACCCCGGTGGCCGAGCAGGTCCCCGGGGATCAGACGGAGCAGGTGCGCGAGGCCGTGCACTCCTGCCCCGAGCGCGCGATCTCCGTCGCGGAATAGGAGGCGGCCCATGACCACCGGCGAGAACACGAGCCACCGGCAGCCCCGTTTCCACTTCGACCGGTTCGCACCCGAGTACCGGGAGAAGTTCCAGGACATCACCGAGGAGATGCAGGGCGAGTGCCCGCTCGCCTGGACCGACACCTACGACGGCCACTGGGTGGCCGCGGGCAACCGCGAGGTGTTCGAGCTCGCGCGCTGCCCGCACGTCTCGAACGACCACGATCCGCACGGCGTGCGCAAGGGGTACCGGGGCATCTCCATCCCGCCCGCCCCGCGCGCCCGCGGTATCCGCGGCGGCATCCTGGAGATGGACGAGCCGGAGCACCGCGAGCTGCGCTCCGCGCTCAACCCGTACCTCTCCCCCGCCGCGGTGAAGCGCTGGATCCCGTTCGTGGACGAGGTGGTGCGCGCCGCCATCGACGAGCACATCGAGAGCGGCCGCATCGATTTCGTGGACGAGCTGGCGAATGTGGTGCCCGCCGTGCTCACCCTCGGCATGCTCGGCGTCCCGCTGGCCAAGTGGACCATCTACAACGAGCCGGTGCACGCCGCCGTCTACACCCCGCCGGACTCCCCCGACTATCCGCGGGTCGCGGAGATGCACCGCGCGCTCGGCATCGACCTGCTCACCAACCTGGCCGAGATCAAGCAGAATCCGCGCCCGGGGCTGATCCACGCGGTCGCCGCCGCGCAGGTGAACGGCGAGCCGCTGCCGGACATGGAGATCCTCGGCATGCTCAGCCTGCTCATCGGCGGTGGCTTCGACACCACCACCGCGCTCACCGCGCACGCGCTGGAGTGGCTCTCGGAGAACCCGGACCAGCGGGCCGAGCTGAGCCGGGAGCGGGACGTGCTGCTCGACTCCGCCACCGAGGAGTTCCTGCGCTACTACACCCCGGCCCCCGGCGACGGCCGCACCGTCGCCGAGGACTTCGACGCGGCGGGCGCCTCCTTCAAGGAGGGCGAGCGGCTCTGGCTCTCCTGGGCCATGGCCAACCGCGACCCGGCCGTCTTCGAGGACCCGGAGCAGGTGGTGCTGGACCGCAAGGGCAACCGGCACTACAGCTTCGGGCTCGGCATCCACCGCTGCATCGGCTCGAACGTGGCGCGCACGGTCTTCAAGCGGATGCTGGTCGCGGTGCTCGACCGGATGCCGGACTTCCGGGCGATCCCGGAGGAGACGGTGCACTACGACACCATCGCGGTGATCCAGGGGATGCGGCACCTGCCCGCCACCTTCACCCCCGGCCCCCGGCTCGGCCCCGGGCTGGCGGAGACGCTGGAGAAGTTGCAGAAGGTCGTCGACGAACAGCGGCTCGCCGAGCCGGTCACCGTGCACCGCGGCGCCGCCGAGATCTGAATCCGGACCGATCGCGGGCCGCGCACGGGAATTCCGGGCGCGGCCCGCGCTTCGGCAGTTCACGAGTTGTGAGGAGGCGCCGTGGCGGACGGCACATCGGCGGAGACGCCTGCTTCGGGGCGGCCGTTGCCGCAGCTGGGGCTCGATACCGAGTTCTTCTGGAAGTCCGGCGCGGACGGGGTGCTCCGCATCCAGGAGTGCCGCTCCTGCGCCGCCCTGCTGCACCCGCCACAGCCGATCTGCCGCTACTGCCGCGGCCACGACCTCGGCGTCCGCGAGACCTCGGGGCGGGCGGTGCTGGCGAGCTGGACGGTGAACCAGCGCTTCGCGGTGCCCGGACTGACCCCGCCCTACGTGGTCGCCACGGTCGCGCTGGCGGACGACCCCCGGGTCCGGCTGACGACCAATATCGTCGACGCCGAGCCGGACGACCTCGTCCTCGGCATGCGCCTCGAGGTCACCTTCCAGCCCGACGCCGACGTCTGGCTCCCGCTCTTCCGCCCCGCCGCCGAGCAGGGCGAGCCCGCCGCGCTCCCGGTGGACGAGATCCCGCCGGAGCGCTTCGGCGAGCACGTCCGCCCCATGCTCGGGACCGACAAGTTCGAGGACCGCGTCGCGCTGACCGGCATCGGGATGTCCCGGATCGGCCGCAGGCTCATGGTGCCCGCCCTGGAACTGACGGTCGAGGCGTGCGAGCGCGCGGTGGCCGACGCCGGGCTCACCCTGGACGACATCGACGGCCTCGCCTCCTACCCCGGCGGCGGCAACCTCGGCGGCTTCGGCGAGGGCGGCGTCACCGCCCTGGAGGCCGCGCTCGGCATCCGTCCCACCTGGCACAACGGCGGCATCGAGACCTTCGGCCCCGGCGGTTCGGTGATCGCGGCGATGACCGCGGTGGCGACCGGCATGGCCAGGCACGTGCTCTGCTTCCGCACGGTCTGGGAGGCGACCTTCGCCGAACTGATGAAGGCGGGCCGGATCACCCCGTCCGGCGGCCGCACCACCAGCTGGCACATGCCCTTCGGCGCGACCTCCGCCGCGCACACCCTCGCGCAGAAGGCGCAGCGGCACTTCCACGACTACGGCACCTCGAAGGAGACGCTCGGCTGGATCGCGCTGAACCAGCGCGCCAACGCCGAGCTGAACCCGAGCGCGGTCTACCGCGAGCCGATGACCATGGACGACTACCTGAATGCCCGCCCGGTCACCACCCCGTTCGGGCTCTACGACTGCGACGTCCCGTGCGACGGCGCGGTCGCGGTGATCGTCTCCGCGGTCGAGGCCGCGCACGACCTGCCGATCACGCCGGTGCTGGTGGAGGCGGTCGGCACGCAGATCGTCGAGCGGATCGAGTGGGACCAGAGCACGCTCACCCACGAACCGCAGGTGCTCGGCCCGGCCGCGCACCTCTGGACCCGCACCGACCTGCGCCCGGCCGACGTCGACGTGGCCGAGCTCTACGACGGCTTCACCTTCAACTGCCTCTCCTGGATCGAGGCGCTCGGCTTCTGCGGCATCGGCGAGGCGGGCGACTTCCTGCAGGGCGGCAAGAACATCGCGCGCGACGGCGTGCTCCCGCTGAACACGCACGGTGGCCAGCTCTCGCACGGCCGCACGCACGGCATGGGGCTGCTGCACGAGGCGATCACGCAGCTGCGCGGCGACGGCGGCGAGCGGCAGGTCGCGGACGCCAAGGTCGCGGTGGTCTCCAGCGGCGGGCTCACCCCCGGCGGCGCGATCCTGCTGCGGACCGCGTCGTGACCCTCGCCGACCTGCGCACCGGCCCCGAACCGGTGCTCGCCGAGGTGAACGGCATCCCGGTCTCCGGGCTGCGCGCGGTGGCCGAGGCCCCGCGCGCGGTGCTGGTGGCGATGCACGGCGGCGCCACCAGCGGCCGCTACTTCGACTGCCCCGGCCACCCGGAGCTCTCGCTCTTCCGGATCGCGCACCGCCTCGGCTACACCGTGGTCGCCCCCGACCGCCCCGGCTACGGCGCCTCCGCCCCCTTCGCCGACGACCTGATCGAGCCGGAGCGCAGGCTCGACCTCATGTTCGGCGCGGTCGACGCCTTCCTCGGCGACCGGCCGCGCGGCGCGGGCACCTTCCTGCTCGCGCACTCCGCCGGGTGCGAGCAGGCGGTCCGCATGGCGGTCGACCCGCGCGCCGACGACCTGCTCGGCCTGGAGCTCTCCGGCACCGGCAGGCACCCGCACCCCGACTTCGCGCGTGTCTTCGAGGCCAGGCTGCGCGACGACCGCACGCCCGGCGTCGGCGAGCTGCTCTGGTCGCCCGCCCGGATCTACCCGCCGGACATCAGGGGCGGCGCCACCATCGGCGCGCCCGGCCCGCGGATGGAGGCGACGGCGCTGCGGACCTGGTCGAGCCAGGACTTCCCCGCGCTCGCCGCGCGGGTCCGGGTGCCGGTGCGGTTCACCGCCGCCGAGTACGAGCGGGTCTGGCGCGGCGACCCGGAGGCGCTGGCCGAGGTGGGCGCGCTGTTCACCGCGGCCCCGCGCGTGGTACTCAACCGGCAGCCCAACAGCGGGCACAACATCAGCGTGGGCCACACGGCCGCCGCCTACCACCTCGGGGTGCTCGCCTTCCTCGAGGAGTGCGTGGTAGCGGCCGTGACCGGTGAGTTCACCGGTCCCACCCCGCAATTCGACGGCGGTTCCGCGCCGTCGGGAAGGTGAAGGCAATGGTCGAGACCGATATCGCGCTGCTGCTGCTGCGCGTGGTCGTGGGCGGCACCATGATCGCGCACGGCGTGAACCACTGGATCGGCGGCGGCAAGATCGCCGGGACCGGGCGCTGGTTCGAGAGCCTCGGGCTGCGCAACGGCGTGCTGCAGGCGTGGGCCAGCGTTGTCACCGAGATCGGTGCCGGCGTGCTGCTGATCGCCGGGCTGCTCACCCCGTTCGCCGCGGCCGCCGTGGTCGGCGTGACGCTGGTGGCCGGGCTGCTCGCGCACCGGAAGAACGGCTTCTTCGTCTTCAAGGACGGGTACGAGTACGTGCTCGTGCTCGCCGCCACCGTGGTCGCGCTCGGGCTGCTCGGGCCGGGGCGGATCTCGCTCGACCACGCCTTCGACATCGAGATCACCGGCTGGGCGGGCGGCGGAATCGCGCTCGGGCTCGGGGTCGTCGCCACGCTCGGCCTGCTCGCGACCTTCTACCGGCCCACTACCTCGGAGGAGGCGCACTGATGCGCGTCGGATTCATCGGACTCGGCAGCCAGGGCGGGCCCATGGCCCGCCGGATCGCCGATGGCGGCTTCCCGACCACGCTGTGGGCGCGCCGCGCCGCTTCCCTGGAGCCGTACGCGGACACCGCCGCCCGCACCGCCGACTCCCCCGCCGCGCTCGCCGAGGTCAGCGACCTGGTGTGTCTCTGCGTGGTCGGCGACGCCGACGTCCGCGAGGTCGCGGCCGGGCAGAACGGGGTGCTGGCGGGCATGGCGCCCGGCTCGATCCTCGCCATCCACGCCACCGTGCACCCGGACACCTGCCGGGAACTCGCCGAACTCGCCGCGCCGAAGGACATCACGGTGATCGACGCCCCGGTCTCCGGCGGCGCGCCCGCGGTGGAAGCGGGGCGGCTGCTGGTCATGGTCGGCGGGCCTGCGGAGGCGGTGGAGCGGGCGCGGCCGGTCTTCGAGACCTATGCGAACCCCATCGTGCACCTGGGCGAGCTCGGCTCGGGGCAATCCGCCAAGCTGCTCAACAACCTGCTCTTCACCGCGAACCTGGCCACCGCGCACGGCGCGCTCCGGCTCGGCGCGGAACTCGGCATCGACCCAGGTCGCCTCGGCGAGGTGATCACGCACGGCACCGCGAACAGCTTCGCCCTCGGGCGGGTCGTCGCCGCGGGCGGTTCGCTGGACCAGCTGGCCGCGCACGCGGGTGACCTGCTGCTCAAGGATGTCCGGCTGGTGGCCGACCTGGCCGCGAAGGCGGGGGTCGCGACCGGGATCGAAGTCGGGGCCGCCGACGCCACGCTGGCGCTCATGGATCGGCAGCGCTGACCATGCGGGTCGGTTTCGTCGGTGCCGGGCGAATGGGCGCGCCCATGGTCGCCCGGCTGGCCGGGGCGGGCCACGAGGTGCGCGCGCTCGGCCGCTCCGCCGACGCGCGGGCCGGGGTGGCGGAGCTCGGCGCCACGCCGGTCGGCACCCTGGGGGAGGCGGCCGACGGCGCCGACGCCGTCGTGCTGTGTGTCTTCACCGACGATCAGGTGCGCGAGGTCTGCGCTGCCGAATCCTTCGGGGACGCAACGCTGATAGTGCACACCACCGGTAACCCGGAGACCGTCACCGCAGTTGCCGCCCGCGGCACCCGCGTGGTGGACGCCCCCGTGAGCGGCGGCCCGCACGACATTGCCCGCGGCTCCCTGACGGTCTTTCTCGGTGGTGCCGATGCCGATGTGGCCGTAGCGCGGGAAGTATTGCGCGCCTACGCGGATCCGATCCTGCACGTCGGCCCACTCGGCTCCGGCCAGCGGGTGAAGCTGGTGAACAACGCCCTCTTCGCCGCCCAGATCGGTCTGGTCGCGGACGCCGTCCGCCTCGGCGCCGAACTCGGCCTGCCCGAGGACGCCCTCCTCGCCGCACTCCCCCACGCCAGTGGCAACTCCCGAGCCCTCGCCGGCATCGCCGCCAAAGGCTCGGTGGCCGAATTCCGCTCCTCAGTAGGCGAATTCCTCCGCAAGGACGTCACCGTGGCCCGCGCCCTCGCCGAAACCCTCGGCGCCGACCTCGGCCTGCTCAGCGCCCCGATAGACGCCGGCGTCACCCGCCTCTGAGCTACCCGAGCGCCCTGTCGGGCCAAGCGCGATCGCCCGCCGTCGCGCGAGCGCCCTGTCGGGGCAGCGCGATCGGCCGCCGCCGCGCGAGCACCCTGTGGGGGGCAAGCGCGATCGGCCGCCGTCGCCGGGCGGCGATCGCGGCACGTGCCTGGTCGGCGCCGATAATCGACACCGGCACGCCCTGGCGCAGATCGGCCGCCACCGCGAATATCCGCTCGTGCGCCGCAGCGCCCTGGCGCCGGGTGAGATCGGCGACCTCCCACCACTGCGCCGGCACCGCCAGCCCCCGGCTACTCGACCGTGATCGCCCGCTCCGGGCAAGCCGAAACCGCCTCCTCGACGACCGACTCGAACTCCACCGGCACCGCGCCGGACACCGCCTCGGCGTACCCGCCGTCGGTCAGCGTGAAGACCTCGGGGGCGAGGCCGAGGCAGGCGCCGTGCCCGCGGCAGCGATCGTCGTCGACGGTGACCTTCACCGGTCACCGTCCGCGACATCGAGTTCCAGGTGCAGGGAGGTGAGGCCGCGCAGGATGAAGGTGGGCAGGTAGTGGTACTTGCGGGCGTCGGCGGGGCCGTGCACCGACTCGTCGACGCGCACCTCGGCGGTGCGGGCCAGCAGCCGCTCGATGGCGACGCGCGCCTCGGCGCGGGCCAGCGGGGCGCCGGGGCAGGAGTGCACGCCGCGACCGAAGGCGAGGTGCTGGCGGGCATTCGAGCGCGCGGGGTCGAAGGTGGTGGGGTCGTCGAAGCGGCGCGGGTCGCGGTTGGCGGCGCCGTTGACCACCATCAGGATGGTGCCGACCGGGACCTCGGTCTCGCCGACGGTTCCGGTCTCCTTGGCGAGCCGGAAGTCGCCCTTGACCGGGCTCTCCATCCGCAGCGATTCCTCGATGAAGTTCTGGATCCGGCTGGGATCCTCGCGCAGGTACTGCTGGATGTCCTGGCGCTCGGCGATCAGCTTCAGCGCCGAGCTGAGCAGCCGGACGGTGGTCTCCTGGCCCGCCGAGAAGAGGTTCGCCGCCACCCGGACCACGTCGATCACCTCGGGCTGCGAGCCGTCCGGGAAGGTCGCGGTCGCCATGCTGGTGAGCACGTCGTTGCGCGGGTTCTGCCTGCGCTCCTCCACGTAGCCGGAGAACTTGCCGTACAGGAATTCGATCGGGCTGTGCGACAGGTCGTCACCGGAGTTGCTGCCGACGGTGCCGCTCTGCCGGTGCGGGTCGCGCTGCAGCGCGTGCAGGAACTCCTCCTGGTCGTCCTTCGGGACGCCGAGCAGGTCCGCGATCACGTACAGCGTGAAGGGGCCCGCGAATTCGCGCATGCAGTCGCCGCCGGTCGCGAGGTAGTTGTCCAGCATCTTGTCGGCGATCGACCACATCGCCTCCTCGTTCTCCTTCAGCCGCTTCGGCGTGATGAGCCGCATGAGCAGCGCGCGGTGGGCGGTGTGCGTCGGCGGGTCGAGGGTGGGCAGCTGGTCGCTCATGGGGAGGCTGTCGCGGTGCTCGGCGATCAGCGCGGCGACGTCGTCGCCCTCCTCGATCTTCACCGGGAAGCCGGGGAACGGGCCGGTCACCGCGATGCAGGAGGAGAACCGGTCGACGTCGTTGTAGACCTCGAGCGCCTCCTCGTACCCGGTCACCATCATGACGTCGTGGTGCTTCTCGCGCTTCACCGGGCACTCGGCGCGCAACTCGTCGAAGTACGGGTACGGATCGGCCACCAGATCCTGGCCGAGGAAGAAATCCAGATCCTGGAAATTGTTGGCCACGCGACGGTCCCTTCGACACTCCGGCGGACTCCGCTGCGCGGCGACTTCGCCAGTTGACTTCCGTGATTGAGAATAAGGCTCTCACATGTGAGTATGAGATTTCCACAACGGCAGCTGCGCGTCAACCGAAGGACCGGATCCATGACCGATGATTCCACCGCGGACCGGCGGTTTTTCCAGGCCACCACCCGTGACTTCCTAGCCGGGACGGTACCGATCGGCACCGTTCGCGCGCTCGCCGAGTCCGGCACCGGTTTCGACCGGGGCTGGTGGCGCCGCGGCGCCGAGCTCGGCTGGACCGCCATGCTGGTGCCGGAGGAGCTGGGCGGTGGCTCGATCTCCGGGCAGCCGATGACGGAGCTCGCCCTCGTCGCCGAGGAGCTGGGGCGGGCCGCCGCACCCGGGCCGTTCGTCACCACGAGCGCGGTGCTGGCCGGGCTGGCGACGGGCGAGGACGTGGCCGAAACGGTGGCCGCGATCCTGTCCGGCGAGACCATTGCGACCTGGGCGGTGTACGAGCCGGGCCGCGGTTTCGACGCGCTCGGCGGGCGGGTGCCCGGCACCACCGCGACGCGATCGGGTGACGGCTATCTGGTCACCGGGGTGAAGGACCGGGTGGAGGCGGCCGACCAGGCCGATGTCTTCCTGGTCACCGCGGACGGCGACGACGGCCCGATCCAGCTGCTGGTGCGCGCCGACGACCCCGGCGTCACGGTCAGCCCGGCCTGGACCATCGACCTCACCCGCCGCACCGCCACCGTCACCTTCGACGCCGCCGCGGGCACCGCCGTGCACACCGGCGATGCCGCGGTGCCTGCGCTGCGCGCGCAGGCGAACACCGCAGCGCTGCTCACCGCGGCCGAGTCGGTCGGCGCCGCCGACCAGGCGCTCACCGCGACCCTGACCTGGCTCTTCGACCGCTACACCTTCGGCCGCCCGCTCGCCTCGTACCAGGCGCTCAAGCACCGCATGGCGGACAACAAGACCTGGCTGGAGGCGTGCCGCGCCACCGCCTTCGCCGCAGCGGCGGCGTGGGACGCGGGCTCGCCCGCCACCACCGAGAACGTCAGTATCGCGAAATCGTATGTGGCCGAACGCACCCCGGTGATCGCGCAGGACTGCGTGCAGCTGCACGGCGGCATCGGCGTCACCTGGGAGCACGACCTGCACCTCTACCTCCGCCGGATCACCCTCGGCCGCGCGCTGTACGGCACGCCCGAGGAGCACCGCAGGCACATCACCGACCTGCTCGAATCCGCCGCCTGACCGGAGAAAGGCCCGCACGCATGAGCACCGACACCGAGTCCGTCGAGGAATTCCGGGCCCGCGCCCGCGACTGGCTGCGCGAGAACCTGCCGCCCTCCTCCGGCACCGAGATGAAATCCGACTCCGAGGAGGCGTGGGACCGCGCCAGGCAGCTGCAGCGCATCCTGCACGACGGCGGTTTCGCCGGGATCTGCTTCCCCGGCGAGTACGGCGGCCGGGGCCTGAGCCCGGCGCACCAGCGCGCCTTCGACGAGGAGTCGCTGCCGTACGAGATGCCGCTGCTGCTCAACGTCCCGACGCTGGCCATCTGCGCGGCCAGCCTGCTCGACCTGGGCACCGAGGAGCAGAAACGCGCGCACCTGCCCGCGGTGCTGCGCGGCGACCAGGTGCTTGTCCAGTTCCTCTCCGAGCCGCAGGGCGGCTCCGACCTGGCCGGGCTCACCACCCGTGCCGAGCGCGACGGCGAGAACTGGATCCTGAACGGCTCCAAGATCTGGAGCTCCGGCGCCTACGCCGCGGACTACGGGCTCTGCCTTGCCCGCACCAACTGGGAGGTGCCGAAGCACCGCGGCCTGACCCTGTTCCTGGTCCCTGTGCACGCCGACGGCGTCACCGTGCAGCGGATCAAGCAGGTCACCGGCTCGACCGAGTTCTGCCAGGAGTTCTTCGACGACGTCGTGCTGCCCGCAGGCGCGGTGCTCGGCGAGGTGGACGCGGGCTGGGCGGCGGCTTCCCGGCTGCTCTTCCACGAGCGCGGCGCGCTCGGCGGCACCTCGCCGTTCACCAGCGGTGCGAAGCCGCACCTCGGCGGCGAGGCGGACGCCCTGCTCCGGCTGGCGCGGGCGACCGGGCAGCTCGGCGACACCAGGGTGCGCGAGGACATCGGCGCCGCGCGCGCCATGACCGTGGTGCGCGACCAGCTCATCGACCACGTCACCCAGGCCATCACCAGCGGCGCGCTTCCGCCGGCGGCCGGCTCGATCACCCGGCTCTTCTCCGCCGAGAACGCCTGGCTACAGACCGACACCGCGCTGCGGATCGCCGGGGCGGACGGCGCCACGCACGCGCCGGGCGCCGCCGCCGACACCGAGACGGTGGGGCTGGACTACCTCTTCCGCGCGGCCTGGAGCCTGGCGGGCGGCAGCACCGAGATGGCGCGCACCGTGATCAGCGAGCGGGTGCTCGGGATGCCGCGGGAGTACGCCGCGGACCGGGACGTCCCGTTCAACCAGGTCAAGCGCGGGCGGAGCTGACCGTGCGGTTCCTCTTCCACTACCCCGAGCTCGCGGGCGACCGGGGCGACCTGCTGGACGCCGGGCCGCTCGCCGAGGTCGCCGCGGCGGCCGAGCGGCACGGCTTCGACGGCTTCTCGATCAGCGAGCACCCGGCGCCGGGCGCGCGCTGGCTGGCCTCGGGCGGGCACCAGACGCTCGACCCGTTCATCGCGCTCTCCTTCGCGGCGGCCGCGACCACCCGGCTGCGGCTGCTCACGTACCTGTCGGTAGCGCCGTACCGGAATCCGATGCTGCTCGCCAAGGCGGCCGCGACGCTCGACCTGCTCTCCGGCGGGCGGCTCGTACTCGGGCTCGGCACCGGGTATCTCAAGGGTGAATTCCATGCTCTCGGCGTCGATTTCGCGGAGCGGAACACGCTCTTCGACGAGGCGCTCGACGTGCTGCCGCTGCACTGGAGCGGCGAGCCGTTCAGCTACACCGGCACGCACTTCGACGCCAGGGAGGTGATCGCCCGGCCGCGCCCGGTGCAGCGGCCCATCCCGATCTGGGTGGGCGGCAACTCGGCGCTCAGCCGCAGGCGGGTCGGGGCAAAGGCGCAGGGCTGGATTCCGATGACCGGCGGCGCGGAGCTCAGCACCACCGCGCGGACCGCGGAGCTGGGCACCATCCCGGAGCTGGCCCGCAAGATCGGCGAGATCCGGGAGCAGGCGGCCGCGGCCGGGCGCACCGAGCACATCGACCTGGTGTACTCCTACCACGCCGCCGCCGACCCGGAGATCGAGCCGGAGCGGCACCGCGCGGCCTTCGCCGAGCTCGCCGCGGCCGGGGTGGACTGGCTGGTCATCTCCAACCGGACGCCGACCGCCGAGGCCACCTTCGACTTCCTGGCGGCCTTCGGCACGACCTACCTGGCGTCATGAGCTGGTTCGAGGAGCGGGCCGGGCTGGCGGGCACGGTCGCGATCGTCACCGGCGGGGCGGGCGGGCTCGGGCAGGCCATCGTGGCCGACCTGGTGGCGAACGGGGTCGAGGTGGCGGTGCTCGACCGCGACCCCGAGGCCGCCGCCGCGCTGCCGGACGGCGTGCTGGTCCTGGTCGGCGACGCCCGCGACCCGGCGCAGCTCGCGGCGCTCTTCGCCGCGGTGGACGAGCGCTGGGGCCGGCTGGACACCCTGGTGAACGTGGTCGGCGGCACCTTCCGCGCCGCCTTCACCGACACCACACCCGGCGGCTGGGACGCGCTGCTGCGCACCAACCTCACGCACGTCCTGCACGCCTGCTCGCTCGCCGTTCCGCGGATGCGGGCCGGCGGGCGCGGGGGCAGCATCATCACCATCTCGACCGTCGAGGCGCACCGCGCCGCACCGGGTTTCGCGGTGTACGCGGCGGCCAAGGCGGCGGTCGAGCACTTCGCCCGGACGCTGGCGGTGGAGGTGGCGCCGGACGGGATCCGGGTGAACAACGTGGCCCCCGACTACATCCCGACCCCGAACCTGCGCCGGATCGGCGGCGGCGACGGGGCGCTGGACGACCCCGCCGGGGTCCGGGTGGCGATCCCCATGGGCCGGGCGGGCGTCGTCACCGACGTCTCGCACAGCGTGGTGTTCCTCGCCTCCCGGCTCTCGGCGTACATCACCGGGACCACCCTGCACCCCGACGGCGGCACGCACGCCTCGGCGGGCTGGTTCAACTGGCCAGGCGAGGGGTGGGCGAATCACGTTCCGCCGCGCTACCTCCGGGATCAGCCGACCGGGCCGATGTAGGGCAGCACGACGGCGCAGTCCGCGGGTGCGGCGTGCGCGGGGTCGAGGGTGTTCAGGATCTCGCGCACGGCCACCGGGTCCGCGGTGAGCTCGAAGTGCTCGGTGTAGTCGGTCGCGCACAGGTCCTGCAGCACCACATTGCGGACGTTCGGGCCGGACAGCTGCCCGGTCGGCCACGGGGTGGCGATCTGGTCGTACCGGGAGACGATGGTGGTGAACTCGATCTCCGGCGCGATGGCCGGGTCCGGGTTCAGCTCGGCCAGGAACGCCGTGCCCGGCGAGAATTGGCACGGCCCGCACGTCTCCTCCGCCTGATCGCGGACGCCGAGCTGCTCGAGCACGACGGTGAACGGCGCCGCGGTGCCGCTCAGCGTGGCGCCGTGCAGCGGCGCGGCCAGCGCGATGTAGTCGTCGATCGCCGGGATCCCGCCGAGATTGCGCAGGTAGTAGAACGGGATGGCGCCGCCCATCGAGTGCCCGACCAGATCCACCTTCGCGGCGCCGGTCTCGGCGCGCACCCGGTCGATGAAGGCGGCGATCTGCCGGGCGCTCTCCGGCGCGGGGCCGACCGAGCCGATCGGGCCGAGCGCGCCGGTGCCGAAGGTCAGCGAGAAGACGCAGAAGCCTGCCCCGGCCAGCACCGGGGCGAGGGTGTCCCAGGTGACGGTGTCGTTGCTCAGGCCGTGCAGCAGCACCACCGGCTCCGGATGCTCCTGACTCGGCTCGCACCCGGGCACGTTCGCGCCCGGTGGCGAGCTGCCCGGCGCGGTGACCTGCGCGGCGAGGCCGGACAGGTAGCTGTAGGTGGGCAGCTCGTCCGCGGCGGCGGGCGCTGCCGTCCACACCGTCGCGAGCGCCGTCGCGGCGGCGAGCGGTGCCGCGAGGCGGCGGGGAATGCGCATATCGATCTCCTGGTAGGCGCCGGTCGATCGCCGTGACCGACCGGTCGGTCACACCGTAGCCTGCCGGTAGGATCGGCGGAAGGGGGCGACGGGAAGGAATCGCATGCCACGTCCGGCCGAGCCGGGGCGCACCGCGCTGCTCACCGCGGGCGCCGAGGTCGCCGCCGATCGCGGGCTGCGTGGGCTCTCGATCAATGCCGTCGTCGAGCGGGCCGGGATGGCGAAGGGGACCTTCTACCATCACTTCGCGGATCGGCGCAGTTACGTCGTCGCGCTGCATCGGCGCTACCACGACGCGCTCGGCGCGACGGTCGCCGACGTGACCGTCGGGCTGGCCCCCGGCCTCGACCGGCTCACCGCCGCGGTCGCCGCCTACCTGGACGCCTGCCTGGCCACGCACGGGACCAAGGCGTTCCTGGCGCAGTCGCGGACCGACACCGACCTGCTGGACGAGGTGCACGCCCGCAACGGGACCGTCGCCGCCGGGATCGAGCCGGATCTGAGCGCGATCGGCTGGCCGGATCCGGGCGCGGTCGCGCACCTGCTCGTCGCGATGGTGGCGGAGATCGCGCTCACCGAGCTCTACGCCCGGGAACCACGACCCGACCTCCGCGCGACCGCGCTCACCCTGGTCACCCGCCCGTCCGCGTGAATCCCCCGGCCGCCCGCGTGAGCGCGTAGACCCGGGGGTAGTTCAGGCGGGCGGTGTCAGCGCGCGCAGGGCGAAGGCGGTGATGCGGTCGACCAGTTCGGGGTCGGGGAGTTCCCGGCGGCGGAGCAGGTCGGTGAGGGTGCCGATGGTGGCGTGCGCGATGAGCGCGGCGTCGAGATCGGGCGTGGCACTGCCCAGTTCGGCCAGATCGGCGTGCAGCAGCCCGGCCAGCGCCTCGCCGACGACGCCGGGGCCGGGCTCGAGCGCGATGCCAGGCCCCGCCGCGTTCCAGAGGACGGCGAGCGTGGCGGCCGCCGACTCCGCCTCGGCCTGGGCGAGCACCGCCCCGACCCAGCGCCGGACCCGGGCGCGCGGCTCGCGCTCCCCGGCCATCCGGTGCCCGGTGTAGCGCGCGAGCCGCTCCGCTCCGTCCTCGAGCAACGCGGCGACCAGCGCGTCCTTGGAGGGAAAGTGGCGGTAGAAGGCTTCGTTGGAGAGCCCGGCGGCGGCCACGATATCGGCGACCCGCGGCTTGCCGGTGGTACCACCGGCCGCCATGACGACCAGCGCGGCGTCCAGCAGGCGGCGCACCTCGTCGGCGTAGTCGGCGCCGCGCCTGGCCAGCGCCCGCTGCGCGATCCGGCGCGCCACCGCACCCGGTTCGTCCACCCGTGCCACCACCTTTCTCAGAATTGCATTCTGGTTCATGAGAGGCTTATTCTCAAGCCGACTTGGAGGTGCGATGACCGACCTGCACACCCCGCGGCTGGCCGCCTGGATGGATGCGGCCGGGCTGCCCGGCTCCGGCGCCCCGCTCCGCACCCGGCTGCTCTCCGGCGGCACCCAGAACGAGATCTACGAGGTGGCGCGCGCCGATTTCCGCGCGGCCCTGCGTAT
This sequence comes from Nocardia sp. NPDC057227, assembly GCF_042669725.1. NCBI lineage: Bacteria > Bacillati > Actinomycetota > Actinomycetes > Mycobacteriales > Nocardiaceae > Nocardia > Nocardia sp. NPDC057227. The sequence goes on from NZ_JBHUXA010000007.1 coordinate 25,962, forward strand.
TCCACCGGCGGCGGCCCCGCCCGACCGGGACAGGGGAATCCTGCGCGAGTGGCGGATCATCGCGGCGCTGGACGGCACCGACGTCCCGCACACCCCCGCGCTCGCGGTCTGCACCGACCCGGCGGTGCTCGGCCGCACCTTCTACCTCATGGGCTTCGTGGACGGCTGGTCGCCGATGGACCACCAGCAGGCCTGGCCCGACCCCTTCGACGGCGACATCGAGTCCCGCCGCGGGCTGGCGCTGCAACTGGCCGAGGGCATCGCGCTGCTCTCCCGGGTGGACTGGCAGGGCCGCGGCCTCGGCGATCTGGGCCGCCCGGATGGCTTCCACGATCGCCAGGTCGACCGCTGGACCGGCTTCTTCGACCGGATCAGGGGCCGCGAACTGGACGGCATGGACGCCGCGACGAACTGGCTGCGCGCGCACCGCCCGCTCGACTTCGTGCCTGGCATCATGCACGGCGACTACCAGTTCGCGAACGTCATGTACCGGCACGGCGGCCCGGCCAGGCTGGCCGCCATCGTGGACTGGGAGATGGGCACCGTCGGCGACCCGAAACTGGATCTGGCGTGGATGCTGCAGGGCTGGCCGTTGAATACCGCCGACCCGGAACCGAGCGCCTTCGCCTACGTCGACATGAAGCACCTGCCCTCGCGCGAAGAGGTGGCCGCGCACTACGCCGCGGTCTCCGGTAGGCAGGTCGACGACCTGGACTATTACCTGGTGCTGGCGCAGTGGAAGCTGGCCATCGTGCTGGAGCAGGGCTTCCAGCGCGCGGGCGGCGACGAGAAGCTGCTCTCCTTCGGGCCGATCGTGCCCGAGCTCATGCGCTCGGCCGCCGAGCTCGCCGAGAGCACGGGGTACCGCGGATGAGCGCCGAATTCGAGTACGAGCGGCACGGCGCGGTCGGGCTCATCCGGTTGAACCGCCCGGCCGCGCGGAATGCCCTGACCGTCCCCATGATCGAGGGGATCGGCGCGGCGGCGCTGGCCGCGGAGGCCGACCCCACCATCCGGGTGCTGCTGCTCACCGGCGCGGGTGATCGCGCCTTCTGCTCCGGCATGGATCTGCGCGCCTTCGCCTCCGGCGCCGAGTTCAACGACAGCTCGCCGGGCGCGGTCGGGTACCTGCGGCTCACCGGGGGCGAGCTGACCGTGCCGGTGGTCGCGGCGGCGAACGGCTCGGCGGTCGGCGGCGGGCTGGAACTGCTGCTCGGCGGCGATATCCTGATCGCCGCGGAGAACGCGACCTTCGCCTTCCCCGAGGTGCGGCGCGGGCTCTTCCCCGGCGGGGGCGGCACCGCCATCGGGGCGCGCATTCCGGTGCACATCGCGCTGGAGCTCACGCTCACCGGCGCGTCGATCACCGCCGCGCGCGGGTATCAGCTCGGGCTGTTCAACGCGGTCGTCGCGCCGGACCTGGTCTTCGCGACCGCGCTGGAGTACGCCGAGCGGATCGCGGCCAATGCCCCGCTCGGCCTGGCCGCCTGCAAGGAGCTGGTGCGGCTCGCGGTCACCGACCCCGCGCGGGCGGCGGAGCGGCGGGCGCACTGGCAGCGCACCGTTTTCACCAGCGCGGACGCGGCCGAGGGGGCGCGGGCGTTCCTGGCGAAGCGGCCACCGGTGTGGCGGGGTCGCTGAGGTGCGCGCCGCGGTGTGCCCGGCGTACGGGCCGCCCGAGGTGGTCGAGGTACGGAAGATGCCGGAGCCCGAATCCGGCGCGGTGCGGGTGCGGGTGGTGGCCGCGGCGGTGAACTTCCCCGATGTGCTGCTGGTCGCCGGGCGGTACCAGGTGCGGGTGCCGCCGCCGTTCGTGGTCGGCAGCGAGTTCGCCGGGGTGGTCGCGGCGGCCGGTGGCGGGTTCGCGGCCGGGGAGCGGGTGACCGGTACCGGCATCACCGGCGCCTTCGCGGAGCTGGTGCGCGCGGATCCCACCGCGCTGCGGCGCATTCCGGACGGGCTGCCGTTCGATGTCGCCGCCGCGGCCGGGGTCGCGCACGGCACCGCCTATCACGCGCTGCGTGCGGTGGCGCGGGTCGGCGCGGGCGATCGGGTGATCGTGCTCGGCGCGGGCGGCGGGGTCGGGCTGGCCGCGGTGCAGCTCGCCACCGCGCTCGGGGCCGAGGTCACCGCGGTGGCCTCGACGCCGGAGAAGCGCGCGGCCGCCCGCGCCGGCGGCGCGGCCGCCACCGTCGACCCGAAGGGGGATCTGCGCGCGGCGCTGCGCACCGTGCTCCCGGACGGCGCGCAGGCCGTCATCGACCCCGTCGGTGGCGAGCTCGCCGAACCCGCGCTGCGCGCGCTGGCCCGCGGCGGCCGCTACGTGACCATCGGCTTCGCCTCCGGCGTGATCCCCCGCATCCCGCTGAACCTGGTGCTGATCAAGGGCATCCAGGTGCTCGGCTTCCAGTTCGGCGACCTCGACCCCGACCTCTACCGACGGCATCGGACCGAGTTGGCCGCGCTGCTCGCCGACGGCACGGTCCGCCCGCACATCGGCGCGCGCTATCCGCTGGCGGAGACCCCGGCCGCGCTCCGGCTGGTCGCGGACGGCCGGGCCGTCGGCAAGGTGCTGATCGAGCCGTGACTACTCGTACTCGATCGTGATGGCGGGGGTGCGCGGCTCGGACTGGCAGGTGAGGACGTACCCCTCGGCGAGGTCCTCATCGGTCAGCGCGTCGTTGATCCGCATCTCCACCCGGCCCTCCCGCAGCACGGCCATGCAGGTGCCGCAGTTCCCCGCCTCGCAGGCGAAGGGCGGGTTCAGCCCGGCCCTGCGGGCCGCCTCCAGCACCGTGTCGTCGGAGGCGAGCAGCACCGTCTCGGTGCGGCCGTCGAGCAGGATCGTCGCCTCGACGGCGGTCGCGGTAGCGGGCTCGTTGGCGTTTCCGGCCATGGCGGTACTCCCCTGGTCGAGCTCGAGCGAACGCTCGGCGTGAAGGCTGAGCACATGCTTAGCATGTGCTCGCGGACCCGGTCAACGTCCGCTCCACTCCGGCCTGCGCTTCTCGGCGAAGGCACGCGGCCCCTCCTGCGCGTCGGCGCTCTCGTAGCACTCGGTCGAGGCGTGCCTGGCCGCCCGCAGGGCCGCGGAGCGCCCCATCTCGGTGGCGAGCATGACCGTCTCCCTGGCGGCGCGCACCGAGAGCGGCGCGCCCGCCAGGATGTCGCGGGCCAGCTCCAGCGCGGTCTCCAGCAGGTTCTCGGGCTCGGCGAGCCGGTTGACCAGCCCGATCTCGTAGGCGCGGCGGGCGTCGATCGGCTTCCCGGTCAGCAGGATCTCCATCATGATCCGCTGCGGGATCATGTGGATGAGCGGCGACGCCCACGGCGAGCTGCGCCCCACCTTGACCTCGGTGACGGCGAAGGTCGCGGCGGTGCTGGCCACGCAGAGGTCGCAGGCCTGCGCGATCATCCAGCCACCGGCGAAGGCGTGGCCGTTGACCGCGGCGATGGTCGGCTTGCTCAGCTCGATGGTGTCGTAGGGCAGCGGGAACATATCCCGCGGCGGGACGCCCATGCCGGTGGCGACCATCTCCTGGAGGTCGCCGCCCGCGCAGAAGGTGCGGCCTGCGCCGGTGAGGATCGCGACGCGCAGCGCGGGGTCGCGCTCGAAGCGCTCCCAGGCGGCGAAGAGGCCGTCGCGGACATCCTTCGCCAGGCAGTTGCGGGTGCCGGGGCGGTTCAGGGTGAGGACGGCGATGCCGTCCGGGCGGGCGTCGAACAGGACGGCGTCGTCGCTCATCAGAATCCTCTCCGCTGGATCTCGCGGGCCGCGCGCTCCAGGTCGTCGCGAAAATCGGGGTGCGCGATGGCGACGAGGCGGCGCGCGCGCTCGGCCAGGGTGCGGCCGGCCAGCTCGGCGGCGCCGAACTCGGTGACGATCACGTCCACGTCGCTGCGCGCGGTGGTGACCGGGCCGGAGAGCGCGGCCGTGATCCGGCTGACCGTGCCGCCCTTGGCGGTGGCGGGCAGCGCGATCACCGCGTGCCCGCCCGGCGAGCGGGCGCCCGCGCGCACGAAGTCGACCTGGCCGCCGGTGCCGCCCAGGTAGGCCGAGCCGCTCTGCTCGGCATTGACCTGGCCGGTCAGGTCGACCTCGACCGCGGAGTTGATGGTGACCAGCCGGTCGAGCCGGGCCAGCACCGCGGGGTCGTGGGTGTAGGGGGTGGCGCACATGCGGATGCGGTCGTTGCCGTCGGCGAAGCGGTAGAGGCGGTCGGTGCCGATCAGGGCGCCGGTGATCGAGACGCCGGTGTCGATCGCCTTGCGCGCGTTGGTGATCACCCCCGCCTCGACCAGGTCGACCAGGCCGTCGCCGAGCATGCCGGAGTGCACGCCGAGGTCGCGGCGGTCGCCGAGCAGGCGGAGCACGGCGTCCGGGACCGCGCCGACGCCGACCTGCAGCACCGAGCCGTCGCCGATGAACTCGGCGACGTTGGCCGCGATGGACTGGTCCAGCTCGGTGATCGGTGCGGGCGGCACCTGCACCGGGTCCCGCGAGACCGCGACGGCGTAGTCGATGTCGGCCGCGGCGATGCGCTCGCCCGCGGTGCGCGGGACCCGGTCGTTGACCTCGGCCACCACGGTTCGCGCCGCGCGGACGGCGGCGAGGACGTGGTCGCTGATCAGGCCGAGGCTGTGCGTGCCGTCGGGGTCGGCGGGGGGTACCTGGACGAAGGCGACGTCGCAGGGGATGGCTCCGGTCGCCAGCATCGGGCCGACGCGGCTCACGTGGCACGGGATCACGTCGAGCAGGTGCGCCTTGGCGAGGGCGCGGAGCGCGCCGATGGCGCCCATGCTCACCGGGCGGAACGCCTTGGCGGCGGCCGGGGTGAGGAGGCCGGAGAAGCTGGTCGCGATGAAGAGCGAGAGGTCCGGGATCGCCGGGCCCTGCTCGATCAGGGCCTCGATCAGCGAGGTGGGCTCGCCGCAGGCCTGGCCGGCGACGATGTGGTCGCCGGGGCGGAGGATGGTCCGGAGGTCGAGGTCGGCGCGCGGGATCGCGGTCACCGCGCGGACCCGTTCGCGGCGGTGCCGTTCGCACCGGAGTGCCGCGCCGATCCCGAAACGGGCTCCGCGCGTCCGAGGCCGGCCAGGATCGCCTCGGTGTCGGCGCCGAGCCGGGGGGCGGGGCCCGCGATGCGGCCTGGGGTGCGGGAGAACCAGGCGGGCGGGCCGGGGAAGCGCAGGGGCCCGTTGGGTGAATCCACCGTCTGGAAGAAACCGGCCGCGTTCAGGTGCTCGTTGTCGAAGAGGTCGTCCAGCGAGTTCACCGCCGCCGCGGGGATCTGCAGGTCGCGCAGCAGCGCGAGCCACGCCGCGGTGGTTCGCTCGGCGAAGGTCGCGCTGAGCAGCCCGTACACCTCGTCGATGCGCGCCGCCCGCTGGGTCAGCGTCGCGAACTCCGGCCCGGCCCAGGCCGGTTGCACCGCGCCGACGAACGCGGCCCAGTGCTTGTCGTTGTAGACCAGCGCCGCCAGGTACCCGTCGGCCGTCTTGTACGGCCGCCGATTCGGCGTCACCGCCCGCGGATACCCCGCCGGACCGAGCGGCGGGTCGAAGAGCCGCCCGTTCGCATGCTCGACCAGCATGAACGCCGCCATGGTCTCGAACATGGCGATCTCCACCTCCTGCCCCTCCCCGGTGCGCTCGCGGTGGAACAGCGCCATCGTGGTGGCGTACACCGCGGTCAGCCCGGCCACCTTGTCCGCGACGATGCTGCCCATGTACCCCGGTGTGCCGGTGAGCATCTCCTGCGCCGCGGGAATCCCGCACTCGGCCTGCACGGTGTCGTCGTAGGCGGGTCGATCGGCGTCCGGGCCGCCGCGGCCGTAGCCGTAGCAATTGGTGTAGACGATGCCCGGGTTCAGCGCCGCGACATCGGCGTAGCCGAAGCCGAGCCGCTCGATGGCGGCGGCCCGCATGGAGTGCACGAAGACATCGGCCCCTGCCACCAGCTCGCGCAGCGCCGCGGCGTCCGCCTCGGTGCGCAGATCGAGCACCACGCTGCGTTTACCCCGGTTGACGTTGACGAAGACCCCGCCCATCCCCGGCTCCGGCCCGACCGAGATGTACCGCGTGTCGTCGCCGCGCGGCGGCTCGACCTTGATCACGTCGGCGCCCATGTCGGCCATGATCTGGGTGCAGTAGGGGCCCATCACCATCGCCGTGAGATCGATGACCCGCACCCCGGAGAGCGGACCTGTGTGCTCCATCGCGTCCTCTTCCGCCGCTATCTGATGAATCCTTGCAAGGATAGTGGTATCAAAGAGCGGTGGACAGTTTCTCCGGCGAACTCCGCGCCCCGCGCCCGATCGCGGCCGTGCTCGACGCCGCACTCGCCGCACGCCCGGCGGCCCCCGCCGTCATCGGTGCCGCCGGGACCTGGAGTTATCGCGAGCTCAACGAGCGCGCGGCACGGGCAGCGGGGGCGTTCTGGGCGCTCGGCGTCCGACCGGGCGACCGGGTCGCCGCCTGCCTGCCCAACGATCTCGAGATCGTCGCCGCCTTCCACGGCGCGCAGCGGATCGGTGCGATCTGGGCCGGAATCGGCGAGGCGCTTGCCCCCGCCGAGCAGCAGTACCTGCACGATCTGCTCGAACCGCGCGCGGTGCTTGCCGGGCCGCGCTGGTCCGGAGAATCCCGTTCCGCCGTCGATCCGGATCGGTGGGCGGAGCTCGTCGCGAGCGCCGGACCGGCTCCGGAGGTGGCGCACGACATCGACGCCCCGGCCGGAATCGGCTTCACGAGCGGTACGTCCGGCCGGCCGAAGGCGGTGGTGCACAGCCAGCGCAACCTGCTGCTTCCCGGCGCGGTCACCGTCGCCACCAGGGGCTGGGGGCCGGAGCTGCGCCGCGGCGACAGCTTCCCGCTCACCATCCTGAACATGCTGGTGCTCTCCACCCTGACCACGGCGCAGGCGCAGGGCTGCGCGGTGATCATGGACCGCAGGGACGCCGCCGGGGTCGCCGAGTGGATCGAGCGGCACGCGGTGACGGTGTGGAACGGCGCCCCGGCCCAGCTGCACGACCTGGCGCGGCGCCCGGAGGCGGACCTCGGTTCGCTGCGCGAGGTGTGGAGCGGCGGCAGTGACACTCCCGACACCCTGCGCGCGGCGTTCGCCACCGCGCACGGGATCGTCCCGCGCGCCACCTACGGGCTCAGCGAGGCGCCGACCGTGGTCGCCATCGATCCGCCCGGTGCCGCCTGGACCCCTGGCGCCAGCGGCGTCGTGACTCCGCAGTTCGATGTCGCCGCCTACGACGACGCGGGCACCCGGCTGCAGCCCGGCGCGCTCGGCGAACTCCGGCTCGCCGCCGCGAGCGACGGCCCGTGGGCCGGGCTCTGGCGGCCGACGCTGGGGTACTGGGCGGACGGTGCGGTCCGGCCGGTCGAGGCGGGGCCGTTCGCCACCGGCGACATCGGCACCGTCGACGCCGCGGGCAACCTCGCGGTGCTCGACCGCAAGAAGATGGTGATCATTCGCGGCGGCGCCAACGTCTACCCGCTGGAGGTGGAGCGGGTGCTCGCCACCCATCCGGACGTCACCAAGGTGGCGGTCTGCCCGGTGCCGGACGAGCGACTCGGGCAGAAGGTCGCCGCCGTGGTCGAGAGCGCGCGCGAGCTCGACTTCGCGGAGCTGGCGGCACACTGTCGCCGCGAACTGGCCGGGTACAAGGTGCCCGAGGTCTGGACGCGGGTGGCGGCGCTGCCGGTGAACGCCATGGGCAAGGTGGAGCGGACCGGGCTCACCGCCCTGGTCACCGCGGCGGACGCGGAGCCGGCCCGATGAGCGCCGAACCGGGGCCGGTGTTGCGGCTGTTCGGCCTGCGGGGGCGGGTGGCGATCGTGACCGGCGCCTCCTCGGGGCTCGGCGCGGCGGTGGCGGAGACCCTGGCCGAGCTGGGCGCCCGGGTCGCGGTGGTCGCGCGGCGCGCGGATCGGCTCGACGAGCTCGCCGCGCGGACCGGCGGCCTTCCCATTGCGCGCGACCTCTCCGATCCCGCCCAGGTGGCCGAGATCGTGCCCGCGGTCGTCGAGCAGCTCGGGCCGCCGGTGATCCTGGTGAACGCCGCGGGCAACCGGTTCACCACCGCGCGCGCCGAGGACGAGCCGCTCGATGCCGTGCACGACACCATCGGGCTGAACCTGGTGGCACCGTTCCTCTTGGCCCAGGCCGTCTTCCCGCACATGCGGGACGCGGGCGGCGGCGCGATCGTGAACGTCTCCTCGATCAGCGGGCGGGTCGGGGTGCCCGGCATCCCGCAGGCCTCCTACGCGGCGAGCAAGGCGGGGCTCTCCGGGCTCACCGCGGAGCTGGCGGTGCAGTGGGCGCGGCACTCGATCCGAGTGAACACGGTGGCGCCCGGCTTCTTCCGCTCCGAGATCACCGACAGCCTCTACGACGACGAGCGCGGCGCCGCCTACCTGCGCCGCAACACCCCGCTGCCCACCGAGGGCACCGCCGAGGACCTGGTCGGCGCCATCACCTGGCTCGCGGGCGACGCCGCGCGCTACGTCACCGGGCAGACCGTCGTCGTGGACGGCGGCTGGACAGCCCGCTGAACTGCAAGTTTCCGGCGCGAGCCGGTTGACACCCGAACACCTGGATGAAAGCATAATTTTACCCATAGGAGAATTGCATTCTCATCTGCGATGAGAATCAGCTCCGACCGGAGGAAGGACACTCTCGGCGATGTCTTCTGCACTACTCATCGAGAAGGGCGACGCGGGCACGACGGCGGCGCTGACCAGCGTGGACGATAGCGCGCTGCCGGAGGGGAACGTGACGGTCGACGTCGCCTACTCCACGCTCAACTACAAGGACGCGCTCGCGCTCACCGGCTCGTCGCCGGTGGTGCGCAAGTTCCCCATGGTTCCCGGCATCGACTTCGCCGGTGTGGTCGCGGAGAGCGACCACCCGGACTGGTCGGCGGGCGACGCCGTGATCCTGAACGGCTGGGGCGTCGGCGAATCGCACTGGGGCGGGCTGGCGCAGCGGGCGCGGGTGAACGGCGACTGGCTGATCCCGCTGCCGTCCGCCTTCGACGCGCGGCAGGCGATGGCGATCGGCACCGCCGGGTACACCGCCGCCCTCTGCGTCGAGGCGCTGGAGCGCTTCGGGATTCGCCCCGGGGACGGCGAGATCCTGGTGACCGGGGCGACCGGCGGGGTCGGCAGTGTCGCCATCGCGCTGCTCGGCGCGGCCGGGTTCACCGTGGCGGCGGCGACCGGGAAGGCGGCCGAGGCCGGGTACCTGAAGGGGCTCGGCGCGAGCACCGTGCTCGACCGGGCGGAGTTCGCCGAGCGCGGGAAGCCGCTGCAGAAGGAGCGCTGGGCGGGGGTGGTCGATACCGCGGGGAGCTACACGCTGGTGAACGCCGCCGCCCAGACCAGGTACGGGGGCGCGGTCGCTGCCTGCGGGCTGGCGCAGGGGATGGATCTGCCCGGCACCGTCGCGCCGTTCATCCTGCGCGGGGTGACGCTGCTCGGCATCGACAGTGTGCAGGCGCCGAAGGAGCGCAGGCTCGAGGCGTGGGCGCGGCTGGCCCGCGATCTGGACCCGGGTGCGCTGGATTCGATCGCCACCGAGATCCCGCTGGGCGAGGCGATCGCCGCCGCGGGCCGCTTCATCGACGGGACCGTTCGCGGTCGCATCGTCGTCGACGTGAATCGCTGAGGAGCAGCCGTGAGCACAGGTAATTCCGCAACGCCGCGGAAGACGGCGGGAACCGGAGCCGGCGCGCGGAAGACCGCGGGAGCGACCGCGGCTGCCGACGCGTCCGAGAGCAAGGTCGCACCCGCGGATACCGGCGCGGCCGCGAGCCAGGCCGCACCCGCGACCAAGGCTGCCCGGGCGACGAAGGCCGCGCCCGCGCGGAAAGCCGCCGCCGGGCGGAGTAATTCGGCTCCGGGCAAGGGCGCGGTCACGTCGCCGGGCGGCGTCGAACTCGACCTTTCCGATGTCGACCACCGGGTGGGCAAACCCGTCGGCGGCGGCCAGCTGTGGGACCCGTGCAGCACCTCGGACATCCGCCGCTGGGTGATGGCGATGGACTACCCGAACCCGCTGCACTGGGATCACGAGTTCGCCCGCGAATCCCGCTACGGCGGGCTGATCGCCCCGCAATCCATCGCGGTCGGCCTGGATTACGGCCACGGCGCGCAGCCCGCCTGCGTCGGCCACATCCCCGGCTCGCACCTGATCTTCGGCGGCGAGGAGTGGTGGTTCTACGGCGCCCCGGTACGTCCGGGCGACACCCTGTTCCAGGACCGCCGCTTCCACGACTACAAGGTGGCCGAGACCAAGTTCGCCGGGCCGACCATGTTCTCCCGCGGCGACACCACGCACCGCAACCAGCACGGCGTGCTGGTCGCCAGGGAACGCTCCACCGCCATCCGCTACCTCGCCGAGGAGGCGAACAAGCGCGGCATGTACGAGAACCAGCTCGGCGAGGTGAAGCGCTGGACCGCCGCCGAGCTCACCGAGGTGGAGCAGCTGCGGCACGAGTGGATCCTCTCCAACCGGCTCGGCGTCTCGCCGCACTTCGACGAGGTGAAGGTCGGCGACAAGCTGCCGCGCCGGGTGATCGGCCCGCACAGCATCGCCACCTTCACCACCGAGTACCGCGCCTTCCTCTTCAATATCTGGGGCACCTTCGGCTGGGTCGCGCCGCCCGGGATCAAGGATCCGTGGATCAACCAGGACCCGGGCTGGACCGAGGGTTTCGAGTTCGACGAGGAGGGCGCCAAGATCGACCCGCGCAAGCGCGACGGCCTCTACGTCGGCCCGTCGCGCGGGCACATCGACGGCGACAAGGCGGGCGAGGTCGGCATGGCGCGGGCCTACGGCTACGGCGCCACCATGGGCGCCTGGTGCACCGACTACCTCGGCTACTGGGCGGGCAACGACGGCCTGGTGCGGCACACCAAGGCCGACTTCCGGCTGCCCGCCTTCGAGGGCGACGTCACCTACTTCGACGCCGAGATCGTGGACAAGATCACGGATTCGGCGTGGGGCGTGCCGCTGGTGCAGGTGAAGCTGAAGCTCACCGACCAGAACTTCGGCACGCTGGTCAGCTGCCTCGCCGAGATCGAACTCCCGCACTGAGGGGCACGGAAACCATGACCACCCGCTCCCCCGCCATCGCCGCGGGACCACCCCTTGCCGACGAACCCGGGCTCGGCCCGCTCACCCTGCCCGGCTTCCTGCGCGAGGTCACCGCACGCTACGGCGACCGGGAGGCGCTGCGCGTCCCCGGCGGCGTCAGCTGGACGTACCGCGAACTGCACGATCGGGCGGTCGAGGTCGCCCGTGCGCTCCGGGCCGCGGGCGTCGGCAAGGACTCCCGCGTCGGCGTGCTCATGACCAACCGGCCGGAGTGGCTGGCCGCCGTCTTCGGCACCTCGCTGGCCGGCGGGGTGGCGGTGGCGCTGAGCACCTTCTCCACCCCGGCCGAGCTGGACCACCTGCTCCGGGTCTCCGGGGTGTCGGTGCTGCTGTTCGAACGGCACGTGGCGCGGGCCGATTTCGCCGCGGTGCTCACCGAACTCGAACCGGCACTGGCCGGGACGGCCCCCGGTGAACTGCGCTCGACGGCGTACCCGTTCCTGCGGCACCTGGCCGTGGTCGGCGAGCCGACCGGCGGCACGATCGAAGGCTGGGACACCTTCCTTGCCCGCGGCGCGAGCGAACCGGCCGAGCTGGTCGAGGCCGCCGCGGACTCGGTGCGGCCGAGCGACACCGCCGTGCTCTTCTTCTCCTCGGGGACGACGAGCAAGCCGAAGGGGATCCGCAGCGCGCACCGCGGGGTGGCGGTGCAGATGTGGCGCTTCGGGCAGATGTTCGGCTTCACCCCGGACGACACCGTGCGCTGCTGGACCGCCAACGGCTTCTTCTGGTCGGGCAACTTCGGCCAGGCGCTCGGCGCCACGCTCGCCGTCGGCGGCACCCTGGTGCTGCAGCGGCTCTTCGACGCCGCCGAGGCGGTGGCGCTGATCGAGTCGGAGCGGGTCACCTTCCCGGTGGCCTGGCCGCACCAGTGGGCCCAGCTCGCCGGCGCGCCCAACTGGGCGGAGACCGACCTGAGCAGCTTGACCTTCGTGGACAAGCACACGCCCGCCGCGGCGCACCCGACGGTGACCACCGAGTGGACCGAGTGCGGCCACGCCTACGGCAACACCGAGACCTTCACCATCACCACCTGCTACCCCGCCTGCACGCCGGACGAGGTGCACGCGGGCAGCAGCGGGGTGCCGCTGCCCGGGGTGACGGTGAAGATCACCGACCCGCTCGGCGGCGCGGTGCTCGCGCGCGGCGAGAGCGGCGAGATCTGCGTCAAGGGGCCGACGCTCATGCTCGGCTACGTCGGCACACCGCTGGACGAGACGCTCGACGCCGACGGGTACTTCCACACCGGCGACGGCGGCTACCTGGACGACGTCGACCGGCTGTACTGGGAGGGGCGGCTCACCGACATCATCAAGACCGGCGGGGCCAATGTCTCGCCGCTCGAGGTGGACGAGGAGCTGGCGCGGTTCCCCGGGGTGAAGGTGGGGCGCACGGTCGGGGTGCCGCACGAGACGCTCGGCGAGGTCGTGGTGGCGTGTGTGGTACCGCAGCCGGGAGCCGCGGTGGACGGGGACGCGCTGCGCGGGTTCCTGCGGGAGCGGTTGGCCAGTTACAAGGTGCCACGGCATGTGCTGCTCTTCGCGGAGGAGGAGTTCACGCTCACCGGGAGCGCGAAGATCAAGTCGTCCGACCTGCGGGAGTTGGCCGCGAAGCGGTTGGGCTGAGTCTCGGCGCCACAACGGTGTGGCGCCGGATGGGCGCGCGAGGGGTTCCGGAGGCCGACAAGGGAGTCGGTGCCGGAGCCCCTCGCGCGGTGTTTCAGCGGTGCGTTCCGGCTTCGGCGGCGAGCAGGCAGAGGGTGCCGATCGGGTCGGGGCCGAGGGGGTAGATGCCGACGTGGTCCGCGCCTGCGTCGAGATGGGCGGTGAGGGCGGTGACCACCTCGGGGGCGGTGCCGTGCAGCGCAAGGGCATCGATGAGGCGGTCGCTGCCGGTACCTGCCAGGTCGGCATCGGTGTAGCCGAGGCGGCGGAGGTTGGCGGCGTAGTTGGTGACGGCGATGGCGGTGCCGGGCGGGCCGGAGCGGGCGAGCGTGCGGGCCGCGGCCGGGTCCGGCTCGGGGAGCGCGAAGTGGCCGGGGAGCAGGAGCCGGTCGGGGCCGACGATCGCGCGCGCCCGGCGGGTGTGCTCGGGGGTGACCAGGCAGGGGACGGTGCCGCCCGCCCGCTCCCGCGCCAGCCGCAGCATGCGCGGGCCGAGCGCGGCGAGCACGATTCGCTGCTGCGGCACTCCCGCTTCCCGCAGGGTGTCCAGGTACGCGGCCAGCGTGTCGTACGGCGAGGCGTAGCCGGTGTCGACCTCCCGGTGCCCGATTCCGATCCCGAGCAGGAACCGGTCCGGATACCGCCCGGCGATCCGGTGGTACGACGCCGCCACCGTCACCGGGTCCGCCGACCACACGTTCACCACGCTGGTCCCGACGGTGAGCCGGGTGGTCGCCGCGAGCAGCCGTTCGGCGTACGCGAGGTCGGCGGGCGGCGAGGCGTCCAGCCACAGCGTGCCGAACCCGGCCCGCTCCAGCCGCGCGGCCCCGGCCCCGTCCACCTCGTGCGCACGCAGGTGCGCACCGAACAACCCCAATTCGATACCCATGCAACGACTTCAGCAGCCACGCGGGCGGGGAGCCAGATCGGAACCGCACGCGCAGCGATAAGCTCCGCTTATGGAACTGCGGGCGCTCCGGTACTTCGTGACGGTCGCCGAGGAGCTGCACTTCGGCCGGGCCGCCGAGCGGCTGCACATCGCGCAGCCCGCGGTGAGCCAGCAGATCGCCCGGCTGGAGCGGGAACTCGGGGTGCGGCTGCTGGACCGCTCGCCGCGCCGGGTCCGGCTCACGAGTGCCGGGCAGCGGGTGCTCGCGGCGGCGCGGACCGCGCTGTCCGCGGCCGAGGAGGTCAGGGCGGCGGCGGGTGCGCACGCGGTGACGCTGCGGATCGGGATCGCGCCCGGGCTCGGGGCCAGGCTGGAGCGCGGGATCGACGCGCTGCGCGCGGCGGGCGAGCCGTTCGACGTGGTGCTGGTGGATCTGCCGCTCACCGCACGGTTGAGTGCGCTGCGGCGCGGTGAGCTGGATCTGGCGCTCGCCCGCGGCGAGGTCTCGGCGCCCGGCTTCACCGTGCTGCCGACCTGGACCGAACCGCTGCTCGCGGTCGTCTCCCGCAGGCATGTCGCGGCCGGGCTGGCCGCGGTCTCGTTCGAGGATCTGGCGGGCGGGGTGCTGCGCATGCCCGCCAGGGAGCACGATCGGCAGTTGCACGATGCGGTGGCGAGCGCGGTGCGCGAATCCGGGGTGCGGCCGCGGCTCGGGCGGCCCGCGGGGGCCGCGCGGGACGCGGTCATCGAGATCGGGGCCGATCCGGAGAGCTGGACGGTGCTGCCCGCCGACCAGGTCGCCGAGCTCGGCTCCCGTGGGATCGCCGCCATCCCGCTGACCCCCGCGGTCACCATCAGCGGCAGCGTCGTCGTGCCCGACGCGGGCCCCGGTCACGCCGCGCTCTGCGCCGCACCCGCCTTCGCCGGTGCGCTCGCCGCGCCGCCGCCTCGGCTCCGATAGCGCCTCAGGCGCGGTAGCGGGCGGCGAGAATGCGGCGGTGGGCGGCGGGGGTGCCGAAGAGGGCGCGGTCGAGGGTGGCGCGCTTGAGGTAGGTGTGGATGCCGCTCTCCCACGTGTAGCCGTAGCCGCCGTGCAGCTGCATCGCGCTGCCCGCGACCGCGACCGCCGCCTCGGTGGCGTAGGACTTGGCCATGCCGGCGGAGATCTCCGCACCGGGTGCGGATGTCTCCAGAGCACGGACCGCCTCGGCGACCAGGTGCCCGGCGACGGTCACCCGGACCAGCATGTCGGCGCACGCGTGCTTGACCGCCTGGAACGAGCCGACCGGGCGGCCGAACTGCTCCCGCACCCGCACATAGGCGACGGTCGCGTCCAGCATGGCCTCGGCGATGCCGAGCGAGTCGCACGCCGTCGCCAGCGCGGCCCGCGCGCCCAGCGCGAACGGCCTCTCGAACCGCCACACCGCGCGGGGTTCCGCGCCGTCCGCGGTGACGGAGCCGACCGTCCGGGTGGCGTCGACCAGCGGTACAGGAGTGCAGGTCACGGCATCGGGATCGACCGCGGCGAGAACCGCGTCGCCACCGGCATCGCGAGCCGGGATCAGCAGCAGATCCGCCGTCGGAGCGTCCAGCACGAAGTGCGCGGCGCCGGTCACCCGCCCGCCCGCCAGCCGGAAGGCCGCGGAGTCGGACGCCGTAGCCCCCGTACCGCCCTCCCCGAACGGGGAATCGCTCCCGAGCACGACGACCGGCACCCGCCGCCCCGCCACCACCGCGCGCAATACCTCGTCCCGCAGCGCATCACCACCGACGGCGAGCAGCGCGGGCACGCTCAGTGCGAGCACCGAGGGCAGCGCGGTCCGCGCGGCAGCCCGACCGGCTTCGGTCAGGAGCAGAGCCACCTCGGCGACCCCCGCCCCGGCCCCGTCGAACTCCTCGGGCACCGCCAGCCCCGGCCACCCGGCCCGAGCGACAGCGTCCCAGGGCACCGGCCCGTCCCCCGCCTTGCCGAGCAGCTCCCTGGCAACGGACCGCAACTCGTCGTGGAACTCCGCGAACGCGCTCACGGCACCACCGGTTCCCGCGGCAGCCCGAGCCCGCGCTCCCCGATGATGGTGCGCTGGATCTCGCTGGTCCCCCCGGGAATGGTCCACTCCCAGGACCCGATGAAGTCCAGCACCCAGGCCCCGGACTCCCACCCGCCGGACGCGGGTTTGCGCAACACCGTGTGCGCACCGACCCCACCGAGCTCGGCCCCGAAATCCGTCATCCGCTGTAGCAGTTCGCTATAGAAGAGTTTCACCACGGAGGCGTCGGCGGGCCCGGCCGTCCCGGCTTCGTGCCGCTCGACCAGGTCGCGGCAGAGCGCACGCAACCCGGTGAGCTCGATCTCCAGCGCGGCGAGCCGATCGTCGACCACCGGGTCGTCGTGCACCCGCGCCCCATCGACCAGCCACCGGAATCCGGCGTGGCCGAGCCGCTCGGCGAGCTCGAGCATGGTCAGCCCGCGCTCGGCGCCGAGCGTCTGCTGCGCGACCTGCCAGCCCTCGTTCTCGGCACCGATCAGGTTCTCGGCCGGGATGCGCACCTCGTCCAGGAAGATCTCGCAGAAGTGCGCGTCGCCGGTGGCCTGCCGGATGGGCCGCACCTCGATCCCCTTGCTGCGCATGTCGAGCAGGAAGTACGAAATGCCGCGCCGCTTGGGCGCTTCCGGGTCGGTGCGGGCGAGGAGCAGGCACCAGTCGGCGTACTGGGCGCCGCTGGCCCACACCTTCTGCCCGGTGACGACGAACTCCTCGCCCTCGCGGCGCGCGGCCGTGCGCAGGGCCGCGAGGTCCGAGCCTGCGCCGGGCTCGGAGAAGCCCTGCACCCAGATCTCGCCGTCCAGAATCGCGGGCAGGTGTTTCCGCCGCTGCTCCGGGGTGCCTGCGCCGAGCAGGGTGGCTGCGGCGTGGTGCACCGAGACGAAGGCGAGCACGAGCCGTGGCGCGTCGTGCGCGGCCAGCTCCTGGTAGAGCACGATCTGCTGCTCGACCGGCATGCCGCCGCCGTACTCCGCGGGCCAGTGCGGAACCGCGAACCCGGCCCGGCGCAGCCGCTGGAACCAGTCCTGCTGGAACGCGACGAAATCCGCCCCACCGACACCGGTCTGCGCCTGCCGCCAATCAGCCGGAATCTCGCGCCGGCACCACTCCCTGACCCGCTCCCGGAACGCCCCGAGCTCCTCCGCGCTCACCGCGCGCGATCCCGCAACGCCAGCAACCGATCCCGGTGCTCCGCACTCTGCATGGAGACGACCTCCGCCGCGAACCCCGCCTGCATCGGCCCGCCCAGCGCCTGCGACAGATACATGTTCACCACCCGCTTGGTCCCTCGCAACGCCTCCACCGGCTGCGCCGCCAACCGCCGCGCCAGCGCCAGCGCCTCGTCGAGCAGTGCGTCCGGCGCGACGACCCGGCTCGCCAGCCCCACCTGCACGGCGGTGGCCGCATCGATCCGATCCCCCGTGTACAGGAACTCCCTGGTCCGCAGAATCGGCGTGAGCAGGGGCCAGAACGCGGCGCCGCCGTCCCCGGCGACCAGCCCGACCGCCACGTGCGGATCGGCGAGATACGCCTTCTCCGACATGAGCACCACATCGCAGAGCACCGCGATGCTCGCGCCGAGCCCGACCGCGCCGCCGTTCACCGCCGCGATGACCGGCAGCGGGAAACGCAGCAGCTCCTCGATGATCTGCGCGCCCTCGCGAATACTCTCGTCCCGCGCCACCGGGTCGTCCAGGAACGAGGTGATCCAGTTCAGGTCGCCGCCGGCACTGAAGGCGCGACCGGCACCGGTCAGCACGACCGCCCTTGCCTCGGTGTCGGCGGCCAGATGCCGCCAGACCTCGGCCAGCGCGCGATGCAGGTCGGCGTTCACCGCGTTGAGTTCGTCCGGCCGGTCGATGAGCACGATGCGCACCGGCCCGTCGGCGGTGATGGTGAGCCCGGGAGGCAGCTGCACGGCGGTCACACCCCTCGCGGGTCGGAGAAGAGCCCGGCCAGCCCGGCGGTGCCGATGCGGGCGGCCAGCGCCTCCTCGGTCCCGGCGATGCCGAGCGGAAGGCGGCGCAGCGGGAGGCTGTGCCGGGAGAGCCAGGAGAGCGTGGCCTCGTCGCAGAAGCCGAGCGCGCCGTGCACCTGGTGCGCCACCCGGAAAACGGTCTCCGCGGCCTCCAGCGCGGCCAGCCGCAGCGCCAGCGCGTCGGCGACGGCCTCGGGGCGGCCCGCCTGGATGCTCCAGAGCGCGTAGCGGGCCAGCATCTCGACGCCCCTTCGCTCCACCTCGGCGTCGGTGAGCTGGAACTGCACCGACTGGAACTCGGCCAGCGGCTTGCCGAACTGCTCGCGGAGCAGCACGTGCTCGCGGGCGAGTTCGACGGCGCGGTCGAGCATGCCGAGCAGGGTCCAGCCGGGCAGGGTCAGGGCGAGCGCCGGGTCGCCGGCGGCATCGGTCGGCACGACCTCGATCGGTACGACGAACGCGGTCTCCCGCGCGGTCCCGGTGCCCGGCAGTGCCCGCACCAGCCCGCGCGAACCGGTCAACCCGACCGCGGCCACCCGCAGCTCGAGCCCGGCGAGCGGCGCGGCCGATTCCGGGCCGGCCACCACGACCAGCGCGTCCACCTCGAGATCGTCCGGGCGGGCGAGCCGCTCGGCCACCGGATACGGCGTCGCCCAGTACCCGGCGCTGCGGCACAGCGCCGCCGCCGCCTCCAGCTCGACCGGATCCCGATACGGCGCCAGCTCCCAGGCGCCGAGCCGCTCCAGCACCGGCGCGATCAGCCCGTGCCGCAGCCCCGGCTCGGCCTCCGCCCGCTGCACCAGCTCGTCCCCGCCCGCGGCTTTCAGGGCACGCAACGCCTGCGCACCGAATTCCCGCGCCTCATCGGCCAGTTCGATATGCATCGCACCCCCCTCCAGCGACTGCTCCCCGTGCGCGTCGTGCACGACCACCGCCCGCACGCCGGCCTGCGGCAGGGCTACCCCGGCACCGGACGACAGCGCCCCCTCGGGCGGAACAGCCGCGGCACTCACGCCGCCTCCCCGTTCCGGCGACCCCCGCCGAGCAGTGCCCGCGCCAGCAGAATCTGCTGCATCTCGATACTCCCCGAGGCTACGGTGGCGGCATTCGCGTACCGCCAGTGATCGTCGACCGCACGGCGGAAGCGCCGCCGCGGCCCCTCCTCGTCCGGCACGTGCGCCGCCAGCTCGGCGAGCAGTGCCGCACTCTCCTGGTCCAGCCGGGTGACCGCGATCCGGTAGGCGGCGGTGTCGGCCGGGTCCACCGTGCCGGTGCTCTGCGTGGCGATCACCTGATAAGCCAGCAACCGCGCCCGCCGCGCCCTGGTGAGCATGCGCGCCCAGCGCCCCGGCAGCGCCGCGGGCAGCGTGGCCCAGCGCTCGCCGAGCACCTCGGGCGCGGTCAGCAGCAACCGCTCGCAGCGGGCGTAGCGCGCGATCCCGACCCGTTCGAAGGCGAGCACCTCGCGCACCACCGACCAGCCCTCGCCCACCCCGCCGAGCACGTCGGCCGAGGTGGCGCGCACCCCGTCGAAGAACACCTCGTTCAGGTGGTGCGGCCCGAGCATGGACCGGATCGGCCGCACCAGGATCCCCGGCGCCGACATGGGCAGCAGGAAAACGGTCAGCCCCTGCTGCTTCCGCTCCCCCGACCCGGTGCGGGCGAGCAGGAAGCACCACTGCGCCATGGTCGCGTAGGAGGTCCAGATCTTCTGCCCGGAGATCAGCCAGCCGTCGCCGTCGGGCCGCGCCGCGGTGCGCAGCGAGGCCAGGTCGGAGCCGGCGTCCGGCTCGCTGAACCCCTGGCACCAGATCACCTCGCCGCGCGCGATCGGCGGCAGGTGCTCGCGCTGCTGCTGCTCGGTGCCGTGCCGCATGACGGTCGGCCCGACCCAGTTGACGCCCATGTACTGGGCGCCGCGCGGTTCGTGCTGCGCCCACATCTCCTCGCGGACGACGGTCTGCTCCCACACCGAGGCGCCGCGGCCGCCGAACCGCTCCGGCCAGGCGGCGCAGAGCAGCCCGCGCTCGGCCAGCACCCCGCTGAACCGCTGCGCGACCGCGAGATCCGCCGGGTCGTCGGTGAAGGCGCCGAGAAAGCCGTCCGGGACCTCCGCGGCGATCAGCCGCCGGAGCTCGCCCCGCAGACTCGCGGCGGCCTCGCCCATCGTGAAGTCCATGCGTCGCACCGTACTTCAATCCTCATAAGGATAGCAATATTTGTATGGTCATCCACCGCTGACTACACTGCCGCCATGACGGTGAGAGCGACCCGCGGGCGGACCGGCGAAGGGCGGCGCCGATGACGAGCCCCCGCCGCGGCCGGGTGCCGCAGCGCCGGATCGCGGAGACCGTCGCCGCCGAGCTGCGCACCCGCATCCTGGCCGGGGACGACACCTACCGGCTCCCCACCCAGGACCAGCTGGTCCAGGACTTCGGGGTCAGCTACCCGTCGATCCGGGAGGCGCTGCGCATCCTGGAGACCGAGGGGCTGGTCACCGTTCGGCGCGGCAATGTCGGCGGCGCCGAGGTGCACCGGCCGGACGCGACGTCGGCCGCCTACCACCTCGGGCTCGCGCTGCAGGGCGCCCGCGTCACGCTCGGCGACCTGGCCGCGGGGCTGCGCATGCTGGAGCCCACCTGCGCCGCCGAGTGCGCCACCAGGCCGGATCGCGCCGAGACCGTCGTCCCCGCGCTCACCGAGAACGTCGAGAAATCCGCGGGGCTGCTCGACGACGGCGTCGCCTTCACGCACGTCGCGCGCGAGTTCCACGATCTGATCGTCGCGCACACGCCGAATCTCACCGTCCGCTACGTGGTGAGCACGCTGGTCACGCTGTGGTCGGCGCAGGAGGAGGCCTGGGCCGAGGTGATCACCAGGCAGGGCGAGTACCCCTCCCGCGACGAGGCGAACGCGGTGGTGCGCACGCACCGCCGGATCGCGAAGGAGATCGAGGCCGGCCGCGCCGCCGAGGCGGAGCGGCTCTACCGGACCCACCTCGCCGCCAGCCAGGCCGTCGTCCTTGAACGGTTCGACGGCGGCGTGGTGAACGCCTCCTCGGCGGGGGCGCGGCTCGCCATGCAGTCGGTGTCGCGCACCCGGCTGTAGCCCGCTTTCCGCGATATTCGCCCTGCTCGCGCGCATTCTGGGTAATCTCATTCTCAAAATTGTTCATATCACATTCCGGCAGCGGGGCGAGCACCGCCCCGCGGCCGGGCGGGTCCGCGCGCCCACCCGACGACCCCTGCCTGCCTTCGGTTTTCATTACTAAAGGCAAGTATTGCAATCCTTGTGAGGATTGACGTAGCGTGGCCCGCGACACACTCCTCCGATCCGCACGGGAGGCTCCGCCTTGACTCGAGGGGCGCGCTACAGCACCACCACACCGTTCACCCTCGCCGAGGGCGTCAGCGTCGAGCGGCGCACGCCGCCGAGCCGGCTGTTCGGCGCCAACGGCCTTCGCACCGGCCCGGACAACCGCATCTACATCGCGCAGGTCGCAGGCAGTCAGATCAGCGCGCTCGACGTGCGGACCGGCGATCTGGAGACGATCAGCGCCAAGGGCGGCGATATCGTCGCCCCCGACGACATCGCCTTCGACCCGGCGGGCAACCTGATCGCCACCGAGTACATGGACGCCAGGGTCAGCGTGCGCGGCACCGACGGCAGCAGCCGGGTGCTCCGCGACGACCTGCCCGGCGCCAACGGCATCACCGTGTACAACGGCAGGCTCTTCGTCAACGAGTGCCGGATCGGCGGCCGGCTCATGGAGCTGCCGCTCGACGGCAGCGCGCCGGTGGTGCTGCAGGACAACCTGCCCATGCCGAACGCCATGGAGGTCGGCCCGGACGGGCTCCTCTACTACCCGGTCATGGGCACCAACGACATCTGGCGGATCGACCCGGACGGCGGGACGCCGGAGCGGGTCGTCGGCGACCTGGCCGGGCCGGACTCGGTGAAGTTCGACGCCGCCGGGTTCATCGTCTCCACCCAGGCCGGCTCCGGCCAGGTGCTGCGGATCGACCCGCGCACCGGCAACCGTGAGGTGCTTGCCCAGCTCGCCCCCGGGCTGGACAACTGCACGTTCGTTGACGGCCGGCTCTTCGTCTCCAGCTTCGACGGCTCGATCACCGAGGTGCTCGGCGGCGGCGACAGCGCGTCCGTGCTGCCCGGCGGGCTGCTCTGGCCGCTGGATCTCACGGTCGGCCCGGACGGCACGCTCTACGTCGCCGACGGCACCTTCCTCTACGAACTCCGCGACGGCGCGCTCCAGGTGGTCGCCTCGCTGTTCAGCCTCAATTCCCCCGGCTACGTGCGCGGCATCACCGCGACCGGCGTCGGCGAGTTCGTCGGCTCGACCTCGACCGGGCAGATCGTCACCTACAAGCACGGCCCGGAGCCGGAGACGGGGCTCATCGCCGACGGCTTCGACCAGCTGTACGGGGTCGCGGTCGCCGCGGACGGCACCATCGTCACCGCGGACGCGGGCACCGGAAAGGTGGCCTCGATCCGCGGCGGGCAGACCGAGGTGATCGCCTCCGGGCTGCAGCGCCCGATCGGCGTCGCCTTCGGCCCGGACAATGCCGTCCTGATCTCCGAGTCCGGCGCCGGGCGCATCGTCTCCGCGGGCGCGGGCGGGGTCGACACCGTGGTGGACGGCTTGGAGACCCCGCACGGAATCCTGGTGCGCGGCAACCAGTTGCTCATCGTCGACGTCGGGCTCAAGGCGCTGATCGCGGTCGATCTGGTGACCAAGGCCAGGCAGACGCTCGCCGCCGAGCTGCCCCTCGGGGTGCCGGAGGGCGTGGTCGCCAAGCCGCTCAAGGGCACGCCGCCGTTCTCCGGCCCGATGGGGCCGTTCGCCGGCATCACCGCGGGCCCGGACGGCACCGTCTACGTCTCCGCCGACGCCGAGGGCAGTGTCCTCGCCGTCCGCATCGACGGGTGATGGTCGTGCCCGAGTCCGGCCACGCCGAGTTCCCGGCCGCACCACGGAGGTGCGCGGCATGAGCGATATCGATCTCGGCCTCTCCGGCCGCGTGGTGATCGTGGCGGGCGCGGGCGGCGGTGGTATCGGCACCGCCGTCACCAAGCTGATCGCCAGGGCGGGCGCCACCGTGATCGCGGTGAGCCGTGGCAAGGAGAATCTCGCCGAGCACGTCGAACCCCTTGCCGAAGCGGGTCTTCCGGTGATCCCCTTCGCCGCGGACGCGAGCACCGACGAGGGCGTCGCGAGCATCCTCGAGCGCGCCCGCACCGCGGACGGCGAGCTGCACGGCCTGGTCAATATCGCAGGCGGCGCGGCACCGACCACCTGGATGCCTGCCACCCGGGTCACCCGCGAGGACTGGCGCGCGCTCTTCGCGCAGAACCTGGAGACCATGTTCTTCCTCAGCCAGGCGGTCGCCGCCGAGCTGAAAGCGGAGAACCGCGCGGGCTCGATCGTCTCGCTCTCCTCGATCAGCGGCATGAACACCGCCCCGTTCCACATCGCCTACGGCACCGCGAAGGCCGCGCTGGTCGCGGCCACCCGCACGCTCGCGGTCGAGCTGGCGCAGACCGGCATCCGGGTGAACGCGGTGGCGCCCGGCGTCACCGCGACCCCCGCCTCCACCGCCTACGTCGGCGACGACCCGGAGCGCGATCGCACCGCCATCGCCATGGGCCGCCGCGGCACCCCGGAGGAGCAGGCCGGGCCGATCCTGTTCCTGCTCTCCGACCTGTCGAGCTACATCACCGGCCAGACGCTGCTGGTCGACGGCGGGCTGAACCTCAAGTGGACCCACCTCGGCGCCGACCACACCTCGCTCTTCCTGGAGAACGAGGACTTCCGGGCCGCGATCACCCGCTGACCTTCGAACGGGAGGATGTCATGACCGACAACACAACGGAACCGCTCTCGACCCCGATGGAGATCGGCGTCGATGCCTATATCTCGCCGGAGTACGCCCGCGCCGAGGGCGACAAGCTGTGGGCGAAGGTGTGGCAGCAGGTCGGCCGGGTGGAGGAGATCCCGCGGGTCGGCAACTACCTGACCTACGACATCATGAACGACTCCATCCTGGTGGTGCGCACCGCGCCGGACACCTTCCGCGCCTACCACAATGTCTGCGCGCACCGCGGCCGCAGGCTGGTCGACACCCCGCCCGGCGCGCACGACGCGCGCGGCAGTGCCAAGCAGTTCGTCTGCGGCTTCCACGGCTGGCGCTACGACCTGGAGGGCCGCAATACCTTCGTCCCCGAGCGCGAGGACTGGAACTGCGCCCTCACCGAGCGCAACGACGGACTGAACCAGGTCAAGGTCGACACCTGGGGCGGCTGGCTCTGGATCACCATGGATCCCGAGGCCGAGCCGCTGCGCGACTACCTGAACCCCGCCGCCGCGCTGCTCGAGCACTTCGAGCTGGAGAAGATGCGGTACCGCTGGCGCCGCTGGGTCGACTTCGACTGCAACTGGAAGGTCGCCTTCGAGGCCTTCATGGAGACCTACCACGTGCCGTACACGCACCCGGAGTTCACCAATTTCGGCAGCTTCCTCGGCTGGGCGCGCCCGCAGGGCAAGCACTCCAACATCGGCTACGACGCGCCGAAGGGCATGGAGGAGAACCAGGCCAAGCTGCGCGTCGGCGGCGGCGCCGACGCCAGGGTCTCCACCGCCACGCTGCAGAACTTCACCTGGGAGAACGCCAACACCAACACCACCCGCACCCTGGTGGATGTCGCCAACCGGCTGGTTGACGAGCTGCCCGAGGGCACCCCGAGCGACCAGGTGCTGCGCTACTGGCTGGACACCGCCCGCGCGGAAGATCAAGCGCGCGGGGTGGATTGGCCCAAGGTCGACCCCTCGGTGGTGGCGCAGGCGGGCACCGCGTGGCAGATCTTCCCGAACTTCCAGATCGGGCACGCGGTGAACAACATGCTCTGCTACCGCTTCCGGCCCAACGGCGCCGATCCGGACAAGTGCCTCTTCGAGGCCGCCGTCTTCGAACTCTTCCCCGAGGGGCAGGAGCCGGAGACGCACTGGGAGTACACCCCGGTCGGCGACCCCGGCTGGCGCTCCGTGCTGCCCCAGGACTTCGACAATATGGCCGCCGTGCAGCAGGGCATGAAGTCACGCGGCTTCTCCGGCCCCAAGCCGAACCCGTACCGCGAGCGCAGCGTCGTCAACCTGCACCACAACCTCGCCAGGTACATGGGCACCGGCGAACCCACCGACCTGATCTGAAGGAACCATCCCATGACCGACTGTGCACCCACGCAGACCCCCGAGGTCGACCTCGACGCGCTGCGCGAGATCTACCTCGCCGAGCGGGACAAGCGGCTGCGGACCGAGGGGCAGGGCCAGTACCTCGTCACCGAGGACGGCTTCGACGAGTTCTACGCGGGCGACCCGTACACCACGGTGGAGCCGCGCGAGCCGATCACCGACGAGATCGGGGTCGCCATCCTCGGCGGCGGCTGGGCCGGGCTGCTCGCCGCGGCCCGGTTGCAGGAGGCGGGCGTCACCGACTTCCGGATCATCGAGCTGGCGGGCGATTTCGGCGGCGCCTGGTACTGGAACCGCTACCCCGGCATCCAGTGCGACACCGACAGCTACGCCTACCTGCCGCTGCTCGAGGAGACCGGGTACATCCCGACCGAGAAGTACGCCCGCGGCGACGAGTGCTTCGAGCACGCGCAGCGGATCGGCAAGCACTACAACCTGTACGAGCGCGCCATCTTCAGCACGCTAATCGAGTCGCTGGAGTGGGACGAGCCGAGCGGCCGGTGGAATATCGGCACCAACCGCGGCGACGCCATCCGCGCGCGCTGGGTGATCCTGGCGCAGGGCCCGTTCAACAAGCCGAAACTGCCCGGCATCCCCGGTATCTCGGAGTTCGAGGGGCACACCTTCCACAGCGCCCGCTGGGACTACGCCTACACCGGCGGCAGCATGCAGGGCGGCCTGGACGGGCTCGCGGGCAAGAAGGTCGCGGTGATCGGCACCGGCGCCAGCGGCATCCAGGTGATCCCGCACCTCGCGAAGTCCGCCGAGCACCTGTACGTCTTCCAGCGCACCCCCTCCTACGTCTACGAGCGCGGCGACGTGCCGACCGATCCCGAGTGGGCCGCCACGCTGAAGCCCGGCTGGACCAGGGAGCGCAAGCGCAACTTCCACACCGCCGCCTTCGAGGCGTTCGCGCCGGGCCAGCCGGACCTCATCTGCGACGGCTGGACCGAGGTGAGCCGCAATGTGGAGGCGCAGATCACCGCCACCGAGGGTTGGGCAACGCTGACCCCGGAGAAGTTCATGGAGCTCCGCGAGGCCGCCGACTACGCGGCGATGGAGCGGGTGCGGCAGCGCGTGGACGCGCTGGTCGACGACCCGGCGACCGCGGCGGCGCTCAAGCCGTACTACCGGTTCCTGTGCAAGCGGCCGTGCTTCAACGACGAGTACCTGCCCACCTTCAACCGGGACAACGTGACGCTGGTCGACGTCTCGAAGACCAAGGGCGTCGAGCGCATCACCGCGACGGGCATCGTCGCCGACGGCGTCGAGCACGAAGTCGACTGCATCATCTTCGCCAGCGGCTTCGAGATCACCACCGACCTGGACCGGCGGCTCGGGATCGCGCCGTTCACCGGGCGCGACGGGGTCTCGCTCTACGAGCACTGGGGCGACGGCTACAAGACGCTGCACGGGCTGACCACCCGCGGGTTCCCGAACGTCTTCTTCACCGGGTTCATCCAGGGCGGGGTCACCGCGAGCACCACCGACATGTTCGACCAGCAGGCCGGGCACATCGCCTACATCCTGGCGCACGCCGCCGGGGCCGGGGTCACCTCCATCGAGCCGACGCCGGAGGCGGTTCAGGAATGGTGCACCACCGTCCGGGAGACCGCGGTGGACAACACCAGCTTCCAGCGCGAATGCACGCCCGGGTACTACAACAACGAGGGCGAGAAGCAGATCCGCTCGCACCTCGGCGAGCCGTACTGGCCCGGGTTCTACGCCTTCGAGGACGTCCTGCAGGCGTGGCGGGATACCGGCGAGCTGCCGGGGCTGGAGCTCGGCAAGTGAGCACCGGTCTCCGCCGGACGGCACGCGGGCTCGGCGCGGCAGCGCCGACAGGCGCGCGGCGATGAGCGAACTGCGCTACGACGGGCGGGTCGCCGTGATCACCGGTGGCGGGCGCGGGCTGGGGCGCGCGTACGCGCTGCTGCTCGCCGCCCGCGGCGCGAAGGTCGTGGTCAACGACCTGGGCAGCAGCGTGCGCGGCGACGAGGTGGTCGGCAGCCCGGCCGCCGACGTGGTCGCCGAGATCGAGGCCGCGGGCGGCACCGCGACCACCTCGACCGACTCCGTCGCCACCCCCGATGGCGGGCAGGCGATCGTCGACACCGCCCTCGAGCGCTTCGGCCGCCTCGACATCCTGATCCACAACGCGGGCAATGTCCGCTACGGCTCACTGCGCGACATGCCCTACGCGGATTTCGAGGCCGTACTGGACGTGCACCTGCGCGGCGCGTTCCACGTGGCGCGGGCGGCGTTCCCGGTCATGGCCGACGCCGGCTACGGCCGGGTGGTGCTCACCTCGTCCATCGGCGGCATCTACGGGAACAAGAACGTCGCGAACTACGCGGCGGCCAAGGCCGGCGTGCTCGGCCTCTCCAACGTGATCGCCCTGGAGGGCGCCGAGGCGGGCGTGACCAGCAATGTCATCGTCCCCGCCGCGGTCACCCGGCTGGCGGACGGGCTGGACACCTCCGCCTACCCGCCCATGGGCCCCGAGCTGACGGCACCCGCCGTCGGCTGGCTCGCGCACGAATCCTGCTCGGTCAGCGGCGAGATCTACGCCGCGGTGGCCGGGCGGGTGGCGCGGCTCTATCTCGCCGAGACCACAGGGGTGTACCAGCCCGCCTGGACGGTCGAGCAGGTCGGCGAGCGCATCGACGAGATCCGGGACACCGCGAACTCCTGGATCCTGCCCACCGCAACCGGGCACGTCGACCATTTGACGAGAAGTTTCGCGCTGGCCACGGAGGGTGCGCAGCATGTCGGTTAAGGTTTACGAACGCATCATCCAGCTTTTCGAAGCCGAGGGCATCAATACCGTATTCGGTATTCCGGACCCGAACTTCGTGCACATGTTCCACCTCGCCGAGGAGCGCGGCTGGAACGTCATCGCCCCGCACCACGAGGAGACGGCCGGGTTCATGGCCGAGGCGGTCTCCCGGATGACCGGAAAGGCCGCGGTCTGCATCGGCACGCTCGGCCCCGGCATGGCGAACATGGCGGGCGCCATCCAGTGCGCCAAGGTGGAGAACTCCCCGGTCATCTTCCTCGGCGGGCAGCGCGCCCGGATCACCGAGCAGCGGGTGCGCCGCGGGCGGATCCAGTTCGTCAAGCAGGCCGAGCTCTTCGCGCCGTCGGTGAAGTACAGCGCGAGTATCGAGTACGCCGACCAGACCGACGAGATCATCCGCGAGGGGCTGCGCCGGGCGCTCACCGGCACCCCCGGCCCGGTCTACATCGAGTGGCCGAAGGGCATCATCCAGGAGGAACTGGATGTCCCCGAACCGCTGCCGCCGCACCGCTACCGGCTGATCGGGCAGACCGCCGGGCAGGACCGGATCGACGAGGCGGCCGAGCTCATCCGCGCCGCGAAGCAGCCGATCCTCATCGTCGGGCACGGCGTGCACACCACGAGGGCCGGGGAGTCGGTGCGCGCGCTGGCCGAGCTGATGGCGGTGCCGGTGATCCAGACCTCCGGCGGCACCTCGTTCATCGAGGGGCTGGAGGACCGCACCTTCGCCTACGGCTTCTCGCCCTCGTCCATCGACGCGGTGGTCAAGTCCGACCTGGTGCTCGCCGTCGGCACCGAGCTCGGCGAGCCGGTGCACTACGGCGTCGGCAGGCACTGGGTCGCCGGTGAGGCGAACCGGAAATGGATTCTGGTGGAACAGAATCCGGAGGCGATCGGGGTGAATCGCCCGATCGACGTCCCGCTGGTCGGCGATCTCCGCGCCATCGTCCCGCAGCTGGTCGCGGCGCTGAAGGACACCCCGCGCACGGCGACCCCCGAGCTGGCGGGCTGGATCGAACAGGACGCCGCGCGCCTCGCGGAGCTGGCCGAGACCGCGCCGTCGGGGCAGAAGCAGGTGCACCCGGCCCGGCTCATCGTGGAGGCGACGAAGGCGTTCCCGCCGGAGGGCATCATGGTCCGCGACGGCGGCGCCACCACCATCTTCGGCTGGACCTACTCGCAGGCCAAGCCGCACGACGTGATCTGGAACCAGAACTTCGGGCACCTCGGCACCGGGCTCCCCTACGCCATCGGCGCCTCGGTGGCCGAGGGCCGCAAGCGCCCGCTCATGCTGGTCACCGGCGACTCCTCGTTCCTCTTCCACATCGGCGAGCTGGAGACCGCGGCCCGGCTGAACCTGCCGCTGGTCTGCGTGGTCGCGGTGGACTACTCCTGGGGGCTGGAGGTCGGCGTCTACAAGGGGCTCTTCGGCCAGGGCTCGCTGGAGACCGGAACGCACTGGAGCACCGAGACCCGCTTCGACAAGATCGCGGAGGGGTTCGGCTGCCACGGCGAGTACGTGGAGCGCGAGGAGGACATCGCCCCCGCGATCAAGCGCGCCTACGCCAGCGGGCGGCCCGGCGTCATCCACGTGGTGGTCGACCCGAAGGCGAATTCCGAGGAGATGCCGAGCTACGACGAGTTCCGCACCTGGTACGCCGAGGGGATGCAGTAGCCATGCGCACGTTCGGCACCTTCTACATCGGCGGCAAGTGGATCGAGCCGGCGACCACGGCCACCTTCGAGGTGATCAACCCGGCCACCGAGGAGGTGGCGGGCACGGTCGCACTCGGCTCGGCGGCCGACGTCGACCGCGCGGTGGCCGCCGCCCGCTCCGCCTTCCCCACCTGGTCGGCGACGCCGGTCGCCGAGCGCGCCGCCGTGCTGCGCGCCATCGGCGACGAATACGACAGGCGCCGCGGCGATCTCGCGGCGGCGCTGACCGAGGAGATGGGGGCGCCCTCCGCGCTGGCGGGCGGCTTCCAGGTCGATCTCGGCGCCGGGCACCTGAGCACCGCCATCGGCATCCTGGAGACGTTCGAGTTCGAGGAGCAGCGCGGCGCCACCCTGGTGGTGAAGGAGCCGATCGGGGTCTGCGGGCTGATCACGCCGTGGAACTGGCCGCTGAACCAGATCGCGGTCAAGGTCTTCCCCGCGCTCGCCACCGGCTGCACCGTCGTGCTCAAGCCGTCCGAGCAGTCGCCGTTCTCCGGGCAGATCCTCGCCGAGATCCTGGACGCGGCGGGCGTCCCCGCCGGGGTCTTCAACCTGGTGCAGGGCGACGGGCCGAATGTCGGCGTCCCGCTCTCCGCGCACCCCGACGTCGACCTGGTCTCGTTCACCGGCTCCACCAGGGCCGGGATCGAGATCGCGCGCAATGCCGCGCCGAGCGTCAAGCGGGTCACC
Source organism: Nocardia sp. NPDC057227 (assembly GCF_042669725.1). Taxonomy (NCBI): domain Bacteria; kingdom Bacillati; phylum Actinomycetota; class Actinomycetes; order Mycobacteriales; family Nocardiaceae; genus Nocardia; species Nocardia sp. NPDC057227. The sequence continues at coordinate 56,184 of NZ_JBHUXA010000007.1, forward strand.
CAGGAGCTCGGCGGCAAGAGCCCCAATATCGTGCTGGACGACGACGATCTGCCGTCGAACGTCGGCATCGCGGTCGGCACCCTGATGAACAACTCCGGCCAGACCTGCAGCGCCCTGTCGCGCATGCTCGTCCCGCGACACCGGGTGGACGACGCTGTCGCCGCCGCCCGCGAGGCCGCGGCCGGGCTCACCGTCGGCGACCCCACCGGTGACGTCGCGGTGGGGCCGGTGGTCTCCGGCACCCAGTTCGAGAAGATCCAGGCGCTCATCGCCACCGGCATCGAGGAGGGCGCCACCCTGGTCGCGGGCGGCCCCGGCCGCCCCGACGGCCTCGACCGGGGCTACTACGTCAAGCCGACGGTCTTCGCGAACGTCACCAACGACATGACGATCGCCCGCGAGGAGATCTTCGGCCCGGTCCTCACCATCATCGCCTACGACGACCTGGACCACGCCGTCGAGATCGCCAACGACACCGAGTACGGGCTCGCGGGCAACATCGCGGGCGCCGACCTCGAGGTCGCCCGCTCGCTCGCCCGCCGCATCCGCGCCGGGTGGGTCTCCATCAACGACGCCTTCGACTTCCACTGCCCGTTCGGCGGGTACCGCAAGAGCGGGAACGGGCGGGAGTGGGGCGAGTTCGGGTTCCACGACTATCTGGAGATCAAGGGGATTCTCGGGTACGCGCCGGAGGGGTGACGCCCGGAAGCGGGGCGTGTTTTCGCTGGTCGTCGGCGGAAACGAGCGGCGGGATTGTTCCACACCGAAGCAGACCGGCAGGTCGGGTCTGGGCCGTAGCGTGGCGGCTGTCATGCGTCAGTCCATTCGGCACGGCCGAACCCGGGCCTGCCTCTGCCAGATCGGGTGTGAGCATCATGACGACAGACATCACGACACCGCCCTTGGCGGTCCTGCTCGCCGAACCACCGCCGGTTCGGACCGCGGAGTTCCAGGCCCGGATGAGCGAGTTGCGGGCACAACTGGAACGCGAGGGCGCCCACTGGAAGGGCGACGCCAAATGGTGGGGTTACGTCCTGGAACTGAACCAGAAGGCCGTCGACACGACGCTGGAAATCCGCGAGCTGCTCTGGGACATCCTCAGCGACTTCCTCCCCGACGCCATCGCCTGGCCGGTCAGCGCGATGATGTTCGCGCACAAGATCTGGATCCAGGAGGTCTCCGGCGGGTGGGGCTGCAAGCTGACCGCGACCTGGCTGATGCCGCTGTGGCCGGTGCCGTCCTCGCTCGGCCCGGTGGAGGACCCGTTCCTGTGGTGGTCGGTCTACGAGCCGGGGCAGACGTGGAGCGCCGACGAGAAGTTCGCCAGCCACATCAGCGCCGCCAACCCGGCCCTCGCCGAGTACCGGGACCGCCTGTACTGCGTCTACCGCGGCTACGGTGACGCCCACCTGTGGTGGACGACCTACGACCCCGACACCGGATGGAACGACGACAGCACGCTGCCCGGCGCTCCCCAGAGCCGCAACGGGCCCGCGCTCGCGACCTACCGGGACAAGCTCTACTGCGTGCACCGCGGCGCCGACCAGTGGCTGTGGTGCACCGTCTACAACGGCAGCACCTGGACCACCGACACCCGGCTCCCCGGCAACCCGGAGACCGGCACGGGACCGGCCCTCGCGGTCTACCGGGACCGGCTCTACTGCGTCTACCGGGGCGCGGGCGATCACAGCCTGTGGTACGCGAGCTTCGACGGCAGCTCCTGGAGCGGCCACCGGAAGCTCGACGGGGCCCCCGAGTCGCTGACGAATCCCGCGCTGGCCGTCTACCAGGACCGGCTCTACTGCGTGCACCGCGGCTACGGCGACGCCACCCTGTGGTACACCGCCTTCGACGGCACCCGCTGGAGCACCGACCGGAAGATCACCGGCGCCCCGCAGAGCGCGGACGGCCCTGCCCTCGTGGTCTTCGACAACAAGCTGTTCTGCGTCAAACGCGGCCACGGCGACGAGACACTGTGGTGGCTGTCGTTCGACGGCAGCAACTGGTCGAGCACGCGGAGCTTCCCGTACGGCAACCAGAGCGCGGCCGGGCCCGCCCTGTCGACCTATCGGGACAAGCACGGCACCCGCGACCAGATCATGTGCGTGCACCGCGGCCACGGTGCCTCGCGCTCGGGCGACGCCGAACGCGACGCGGCCGAAGCCGCGATCGTCGCGGAGGAGGATGCCTGGAAACTGACCGATCCCGCACTCCCCCGGCAGGACTGACGCCGGGCGGAACACTCGTTCACCCTCCGCCGGTGTGCACCGGCGGAGGGTGCTCAGCCCCGCCGGGCGAAGAGCGCCGCGGACGCGCAGTATCCGGCCAACGCCAGCCCCGCACACCACAGAACGGCGGGGACCACCTCGCCCCCGGCACCGGTCAGCGCACCCCGCATCGCCCCGAGAATCGGCGTTGCCGGTTGGTGGTCGGCGAAGCCGCGCAACCAGGGCGGCATGCTCTCGGTGCGGACGAAGGCGCTGCTCACGTACGGGACGAACATGATGGCGTAGGTGAAGCCGCCCGCCGCCTCGGGGGTGCGGGCGAGCAACCCCATCGCCACCGCGATCCAGGTGACGGCGAGGACGAGCAGAAGCACAATCCCGGCGGCGGTGAGGAGGCCGGGGAGCCCCGCGCCGGTGCGGAATCCGAGCACGGCGGCGAAGCCGAAGACGACAACGACGACGCCGAGATTGCGCACCACGCCCTCGAGCGCGTGCCCGGCGAGCAGGGCCTGCCGGTAGATCGGCAGGGTGCGGAAGCGGTCGACGGCGGCGCTGTGCACGTCGGTGGCGACGCCGGTCGCGGTGATGGAGGCGCCGAAACCGGTGCAGAGCAGCACGATTCCGGGCAGCACGTAGTCCAGGTACGGCATGCCGACCTGGATCGCGCCGCCGAAGACGTAGACGAACAGCAGCATGAGCAGGATCGGCAGCAGCGCCGAGACCAGCAGCGTGTCGCGGCCGCGCACGGTCCGGCGCAGCGCGCGCCGGAACATGACCGCCGAATCGGCGCACCCGGCCGCGAACCGGTTCACCGAGCGGCGGCCTCGACCAGGTCGGCGGCCCGGTCGGCGGCATCGGAGCGCTCCGCCAGCCGGCCGGCGAGCTCGCGGGTGCGCGCCACCGTCTCCGGCGCGAGCAGGGTGCGCACGCCCGCGGTGAGCCGGTCGGCGTCGAGTTTCGCGAAGGGCAGGTGCACCCCGACCCCGAGCCGCTCGACCTGCCCGCCCCACATGGGCTGGTCGAAGGAGACCGAGCAGACCAGCGTCGGCAGCCCGGCGCGCAGGCTCTCGAAGGTGGTGCCGATCCCGCCGTGGTGCACCGCGGCGGCGCACCTGGGGAAGACGATGTCGTGCGCCAGCGGCCCGACCACCCGCACCGTGTCGCCGGATTCGGCGTCGGCGGCGGCCAGATCGCTCCAGCCCGCGCTCACCAGCGCGCGCACCCCGAGCCGCTCGCTCACCTCGGTGACCATGGCCAGCACCTGATGGGTGTCCCGGATCGGCATGCTGCCGAAGCCGAAGTACACCGGCGGCTCCCCGGCGTCGATCCAGGCCAGCAGCTCGGTGTGGTCGTCGGCCAGCTCGCCGATCGCCTCGCGGGCGGCGCGCGGCAGCGCCAGGAAGCCGACCAGCGGCCGCCGGTCACCCCAGTCCTCGGCCAGCCCGGGCACCAGCGCCGGGTCGTAGATCTGCACCTCACGCACCCCGCGCTCGGCGCACATGGCGGCCGGGCTCTTCGTGGTCTTGCGCAGCCCGAGCTCGCCGCGCAGCTGGTTGAGGTAGCGCAGGAAGACCACGCGCCGCAGGTTCTCCGCGACCGACCAGGTGGCCCGGTTCACCGCGGCGGGCGGCTGCCAGTGCGGCGGCAGCGCGCCGGGGAACGGATACGCGCTGGTCTTGCGGCCGGGGAAGCCGTGCAGCGTGACCAGCCCGGCGCCGGACGCCTCGGCCACCGAGACCGCCCGGTCCTCGGTGAGCAGCGTGGAGACGATCACCTCGGCGCCCGCGCAGACCTCGATGACCTCGCGGTTCATCCGCTCCGCGTACTCGGCCATCTGCTTGCCGACCAGCTGCATGAGCCGCAGGCTGCTGCCCGCGGCGAGCGCCCGCTGTCCCTCCTCGGAGGAGTAGAGCTGCTGTACGTCCGGCCCGCAGGGCTGGGCCTTCAGCCCGGTGCCCGCGGTGAAGTCGACGAGGTTGGGCGGGGCGCCGACGATCACCTCGTGGCCGCGGTCGCGCAGCGTCAGCCCGAGCGCGACGGCGGGTTGCACGTCACCTCTGGTCCCGGTCAACGGAATTGCGATCTTCACACCAGTTCCCTCACTACCGTGGCCGTATGCACATCGCGCTGTTCACCGATTTCCACCCCGGAACCGTCGGCGGCATCCAGACCTCGGTCGCCGCCCAGTACCGCGGTGCTCGGCGGCTCGGGCACCGCGTCACGGTATTCACCGCGCCCGGTCCGGAATCTACCGAACCCGACCCGGACCTCGTGGTCCTTTCGCCGCTGCGTGCGCTCTCGGTCAACGGCTTCGCCGCGGTGCTGCCGACCCGGGCGAACGCGCGGCTGATCGACGCGGTCTTCGCCGAGCGCGGGCCGGTCGACATCGTGCACACCCAGACCACCTACGGCGTCGCGGTCGCCGGGGTGAAAGCGGCGCGGCGGCACGGTATTCCGCTGGTGCAGACGATCCACAGCCGGGACGACGTCTTCATCCAGCACACCGCCCCCGCCCCCTACCCGGCGGCGCTGGCCATGCGCGCCGTGCACAACAGCGTGCTGCCGCATCGGGGGCGGATGCCGCGCCTTCCCGAGTCGCGGGCCGCCAGGCATGCCTGGCACACCATGATCGCGCAGGCGCAGGCCGCGGACGCGGTGATCGTGCCGTCGGCGCACTTCGCCGAGCGGTTGCGGGCGCACGGGTTCGGGGGGCCGTTGCACGTGATCTCCAACGGAGTCGACGACGATCTGCTCGACGAGCTCGGGGCCGAGGCACCCGCCGACGCCGTCGAGACGCCCGCACCTGCGGTCGCGGCGGCACCCGCCGATGAGCGCGAGAAGGCCACGTGGGGGGTCGCCGGTGGCGCCGACCCGCTACCCGAGCCCGTCCGGCGGGCGGACGCCGGGCCGCTGCGGGTGCTGTGGTGCGCCCGGCTCTCCGCGGAGAAACGGCCGCTGGCCGCGATCGAGGCCGTGCTCCGGGTGCCCGGCGCGGTCCTCGACGTCTACGGCGACGGCGACCAGCTGGCGGCGGCCCGCGAACTGGCGGGTGCCGACCCGCGAATCCGCTTCCACGGCGCCCGCTCGCAGCGCGACTGCCTGCACGCCATGCGCGAGCACGACGTCCTGCTCTTCCCGTCCCTCGGCTTCGACACCCAGGGCATGGCCCTGCTCGAGGCCGCGGCAGTGGGGTTGCCGGTGGTGTACTGCGACCCCGCGCTCGGCGAGTCGATTCCGCCGGGCGGCGGCGTCCTGACCGGCCCCGAACCCGACGCCATCGCCGCCGCACTGCGCACCCTCGCGGACTCCCCCGCCGAGCTGGAAACCCTGCGCACAGCGATAGCGGCCACGCCGTTCCCCGCCCTCCAGTCCGCGCTCAGCACCGAGATCACCGCCGTCTACGCGAAGCTGCTCGCCGACCCGCCCCACGCGCGCATGCCGCGCACCCCGGCGGAGGTGCCGACCGCCCCTGGCAGGCTGCCGCTGCTCGGCCACAGCACCGCGGCGCTCCGCGACAGCCTCGGCTTCGTCCGCTCGCTGGCCGCGGTGGGCCCGGTGGTCCGGGTCTACCTCGGCCCGCGCCCCGCCTACGTCCTCACCACCCCGGAGCTCGTCCGCCAGGTCGGCTTCGGCACCGCGGGCGAGTTCCACCGCGACGACCTGCGCGCCGCCATGCACGAGGTGGTCCGCGGCGCCTCCAATGTGCTCAGCGGCACCCCGCACGAACTCCGGCGCCGGATGATCGCCCCCGCCCTTCGCCAGCGCCGCCTGCAGGACTACGCCGCCGTCACCGCCGGGATCGCCGACACGTGGGCCGCCGCCCTTCCCGGCTCGGTGAACCTCATGGAGTCGGCGCACGCCCTCGTCCTGGACACCATCTCCGCCACCCTCTTCACCGCCGACTTCGGCGCCGCCGCCAAGGCCGAGGTGCGCCGCAATATCCCGTGGCTGCTGGCCCAGGTGGTGCGGCGGGCCGCGCTGCCGGACGCCGTGAACCGCGCCAGGATCGTCGCCGACCGGAAGTTCGCCCGCAAGGCCGCGGCGCTGCGCGGCGAGATCGGCGCGGTGGTGCGCGCCTACCGCGCCGACGGGCAGGACCACCGCGACGTGCTCTCCGCGCTCATCGGCCACGTGGACGCCGAGACCGGCGCCACGCTCGGCGACGAGGAGATCGTGGACGAGCTGATCCTCATGCTCGCGGCAGGCGTCGGCTCCACCGCCTCCATCCTGGCCTGGGTCTGGTACGAGACGCTGCGCGCCCCCGACATCGCCAAAGCCGTTCGCGCCGAACTGGACTCGGAGGTCGGCGCCGGTCCGGTCGAGCCCGACCACCTGTACCGGCTGCCGTACCTGCGCCGGGTGATCCTGGAGACGCTGCGCTACTGGGGACCGTGGGTGAGCACGCAGAACGCCGACGGCCCCGTCACCTTCGACGGCCTCACCCTGCCGGACGGCGCGGTCATCGTCTACAGCCCGTACCTGGTGCACCACGACCCGAGGCACTACCCCGACCCCGCCCGCTTCGACCCGGAGCGCTGGGCCCCGGAGCGGGTGGACGGCATCGACCGCAAGGCCGTGCTCCCCTTCGGCGTCGGCGCCAGGCACTGCCCCGGCAACAACTTCGCGCTGCTCACCATCACGCTCGCCACCGCCGCGCTGTTCACGCACTGGGATCCGGTCCTGGACAGCGGCTACCGGGTGAAGCCGTCCAGTGGCGACTTCGTCGCGGCGCCGTCCCGGCTCCCGGTCACGCTCCGGCCGCGGACTGCGCGATGAGCACGGCGTAGAGCCCGATGATGAACAGCACCGGCGGGCCGAGCGGATACTCCCCGCCGCGCAGGAACCGCACCGCGCCGTAGCCGGGCAGCAGCGCGAGCGGCACCGGAAGCAGCCCCAGCCAGAACCGGGCGCCGCCGTACTCCCACGGCCGCACCAGCGCCAGATCGGCCCCGACCGCCAGCGCCACGAACAGCAGCGACACGGCCGTGCTGCCCACCGCGCCGAGCACATTCGAGTAGTAGTGCTCCCCCGGCCGCGGCTCGCGCGCGGTCTTCCTGGCGAACTCGAACTGCAGGAACGCACCCGCGAAGATCAGCGCCGCGGGGGCGAGCGACCAGAACCCGGAGGCAACCCCCTCGGTGTCGAGCACCGAGACCAGGACGTAGGCGGTTACCAGCAGCTGCACCGGGTAGGTGACCACCAGGTTGACCAGGATGTCGTCCCTGACCCACGCCGAGATCCGCTCCAGCCCCCACAGCCCGAGCCCGTAGAGCAGCACCGCCGCGATGGCGAGCGCGGAGCCCGCCGAGAGCAGCAGGCTCCCGGCCACCGCGAGCACGGCGATCACCGCCATGCCGATCCGCAGGTCGGTGGCGGTGACCGCGCCGGTGACCAGCGGCCGGTCCGGATTGTGCACCCGGTCGTAGCCGAGATCCTTCTGCTCGTCCACCATGCGCAGGTAGAGCAGCACGATCGCGACGATCAGCACCCGCAGCCCCGTCGACCAGGACGGCCGCCACGCCGAGTCCGGCGCCGCGAGCAGGCCGAGCGTCGCCTCCAGCGCGAAGACCCACAGGACCCCGTAGAGCAGGTAGTGCGGCTTGTACATGACCCGGGCGAAGCGGGCCAGCCGGGTGGCGGTGCCGATCACCCCGGTTCCCGGCCGTCCAGGAAGGTCAGGTCGATCTCGGCGGCGGTGGCGCCCTGGCCGATCACACAGCGCACGGTGGTCAGGTCGCCGGTGCGGGTGGCGATCTCGGCTCGGCATTCGGTGCGGAGGTCGAGTTCGACGAAGCGGTCGAAGCGGCTGGTGACGGAGAGGAGTTGCGGGTTCGCGGATTCGGCGTTCAGCAGGGTGAGGGCGCTCTGCCTCGCGGCTTCCAGGAGAACGCTGCCGGGGACGTGGTCGAGGTGGTGGTCGAAGAGGAAGGGGTGCAGGGGGTCGACTGCCAGCGGTACCCGGACGGCATCGCCGATCTGCGGCGAGGCACCGGCTCCGCCCGTGGCATCGGCGTGCTCCGGCGCGCCGCGTCCGCCGGCACCGGCCTGCGCCGAGGCGCCGAGCTGTTCGGGGGCACCGACAATCACGTTGCGCCGGTTCTCCCGGCCGACCGTGCCGGGCGGCACCGGCTCGGCGGCGACCGTCGGGCCCGGGGCGGGCGGGAGTTCGAGGCTCTGCCGGAAGGCGCCGCGCAGGCGGGCCCAGCGGTCGGGGGAGGTCCAGGAGAACGAGCCGTCGACGGTCATGAGCGGGCCCGCGGGGCCGGCGATCTCCAGCACCATGTCCAGGCCGGACACCGCGCCCGCTTGCCGATGCACGCGCGGGACGTCCACCGCCAGTACCAGATTGGTGGGTTCGGGGGTGCACTCCCAGGCGGCGCCGGGCACACCGATGCCGTTGAAGGTGCGCACCAGGAACGCGGAATCCAATGGGGCGCCGAAGAACTCGTGGGTGAGCGCGATCGAGGCCTGGCGGGCGGTCTCCATGACGAGCAGCGGGTCGTGCAGCCGGGCCGGGGTGCCGGTGTGGTCGCCGTAGTAGGCGTGCATTCTCGGCAGTTGCGCGCCGGCCAGGTAGCCGCCGCCCTCCCGCGCGGCGAGCGAGGTCACGAAGACCTCGGCGACGGCGGCGCGGTGGGTCAGCTCGCGGCGTACGGGCTGCTGGTGGGATACGCCGGCGACGACCGCTTCCAGGCTCATCCGAATTTCTCCGTCCAGTCGGTGGCGGTCACCGGGCGCAGGGTCTGCGCTTCGGTGCCGACGCGCATGGGCAGTACCTGTGAGCCGAGGACGATTGCGGACCAGGGGTCGACGGGGGTGCCGGTGGTCAGTGCGCTGGTGAGCAGGGTGGTGGGGTCGGTATCGGCCGGGAGCGGGGCGAGGTCGTGCAGTATTCGCTCCAGAGCGGCTTCTCGCTCGAACGAGCGTTCCGGGGTCAGGGCGTACAGCTCCTCGGCCAGTGCACCGGCGCGATCCGCGGGCGGTATCGGCGGGGTGACTGTCGCGTCACTTGTTGTGCCGTGGGCAGACCGGGTGGCGGCGATGACCTCGGCGCGGAGGGGCTCCGGGAAGTAGATGGCGAGTTCGCGGAGGACGTCGGCGGGGTCGTCGGGGGTGTGCACCAGGTTCAGGAGGTAGTTGTCGCGGCCGAGGAGGTGGCGCAGCTCGCCGGGGCGGCGCTTGCGCGGGTCGGTCGGGCCCTTGGCGCGGGCGAGGCGGATGGGAACCGGGAGCGGATCGGCGGCGGCCGCGACGACCAGGACGAGCGCGTCGGAGATCCCGACGAGCAGGTCGGCCAGCCTGCGCCGCTCCGGCGAGGCGATATTCCAGGCGTAGTACCAGAGCGCGCGGGCCAGGTGCCGGTTCACCGGAACGATCTCGGCGGCGACCACCCGGTACCCGTTGTCGCCCAGCCACTTCAGCGCCGGATGGACGGCACGGGCGACGATCGCGTCCGGTTTCAGCAGCAGCATGGAGTGCCCGGTGGCGAAGGCGGCCGGGTCGAGCCCGAGCCGCTCCAGCTGCTCGACGGTCTCCGCGACGTAGGTGTCCCCGCGGTAGGCGGCGACCTTCTCCGGCTGCGGGGTGAGCCGGGCGAGCAGCGCCCCGAGATCGCCGCTCACGGCCTGCTCCCGGCCAGGATCTCCGCGATCGACGGCAGCGGGTCACCGAGGTAGCCGACCTCCAGGCAGTGGTCGAGCAGCAGCCGCAGGTACTCGGCCCCGGACTCGGGCGCGGGGCGGAGCAGGTCGGCGTTCCCGGTGTCGAAGCGCAGCCTGCGGACGAAGTAGCTGGTGTAGAGCGCGCCGATGCGCCGGTAGTACTCGCGCTCGATCGGTGGCAGGTCGGCCTCGTCGAAGGTCGGCTCCGGGACGAAGGTCGCGACGGCGAACGACGGGTACTCGGCCAGCACGTCGGAGACCTCGCGCAGCGAGAGTGTGTCCCGGCCGAGCGCGTGCAGGGTCCGGCCGCGGACCCGCTCGAAATCGGTGGCGGCGGCGGCGATCAGGTCGGCGACGTGGTCGACCGGGGCGAGGCTCAGGGTGGCGTCGTAGCGGCCGGGCAGCGAGCGCAGCTTGCCCTCGACCATGAGCTTGAGCACGGTGTACAGGTTCTTGTGGTCGCGGATGGCGCCGGTGTCGCTCGCGCCGGTGACGATGCCCGGCCGCACCACCGTCCAGTCCAGGCCGGAGCCGCGGACCAGCTGTTCGGCCCGGTACTTGCTCGCCTCGTAGCCGGTGCCGAAGGTCTGGCCGTGCTCCAGTTCGTCCTCCAGCACGGTGCCGCCGCGCATGCCGCAGACGTAGGCGGTGCTCACGTGCACCAGGGGGACGGTCAAGCGGCGGGCCAGCGCGAGCACGTTCTCGGTGCCGCGCACGTTCAGCTCCGCGTACTGCCGCTCGGTGGCGTCGAAGGCGGTGGTGGCGGCGCAGTGCACGATCATCGCCACGCGGCCGTCGAGATCGGCGGCGGCGCCGCCGAATTCGGGCTCGCGGATATCGCCGGAGAGCCGCTCGTCCGGTTCGAGCACGGTGCCGTCGTTGCGCACGACGGCCGAGGCGGCGTGCAGCAGCGCGATCACCGGGCGGCCGGCGGCGCGGAGCCGGGCCACCACCTCGGCGCCGACCAGCCCGCTGGCGCCGGTCACCAGCACGGCGCCGGTCACCGGGTGCGCTCCGCGAGCGAGGAGCCGATCAGCTCCTGCACCTGGCCGACGCGGAGCACGCCCGCCAGCTGCTCCGGCTTGTAGCCGGGCAGCTCGAAGGTGCGCTCCAGGACGACGGTGAGCTCCATGAGCCGCAGCGAGTCGTAGCCGAGGTCCTCGATGAGCCGGTGCTCGGCGGTGAGCTCGGCGGCCGGGCGCGGCGCCATGGCGGCGACCAGTTCGCTGACCCGTGCGGCCACGGTGGGGTCGCTCATCCCTGCGCTCCTTCCCGCAGATGCGGTTGCTGCCCGCCCGAGGCGAGCAGGTCGCGCGCCTCGTCCAGCGGGAGGTCGGTGTTCAGGTATCCGGCGATCCGCAGCCAGTCGTAGCCGATGGCGAGGGTGCGGCGCCACTGCTCCCTGGAGTCGAAGGAGGCGGGGAAATCGGTTCCCCCCGCCACCCGGCGGACCAGGGTCACGAAGTCGTCCAGGAGGGCGAGCGCGGACGCCGGGTCGCCCGCGGCGTAGACGACGCGTTCCGCGCCACCGGCACCCGTTTCGACCGCCGCGTCGACGACGCGCTCTGCGCCTGTTTCGACCGCCGCCGCGCCGGGCGAGCCCGGCTCGGGCTGGGCGCCGAGGGCGGATATGCCGTCGACTGCCGGGCTGAACCGCACGGTCTGCGCGGCCGCGAGGGCGGCGAGCAGTTCGGCGCGGTGCTCGGCGGCGGCGGGGAGCAGGCGTTCGAGCGTCGCGGAGGCCGCGACATCGGCGGGGAGCGGGTGGATCCCGAAGGCGGACACCAGCACCCGGACCGCCATGGCGAGCATGCGGTGCGCCGCGATGTCGGCGACCGCCCACTGGCCGTCCTTCACCGCACCGGCGAGATCCTCCCCGGCGTTCTCCAGCACGATGTTCGACCACACCAGCTGCAGCGCGCACTCGGTGAAGCGGCGCGCGGGCAGCGGCGAGAGCGTCACGGCCGCCCCGCTTCCCGCCGCACCGCGCACCCCGAGCGCGGGCGCGGCACCGTGCGGGACGGGGGTATACGGCCGGACCGGATCGCACATGGCCAGCGCGGGGGTCAGGACCCCGGCACCGCGCCACTCGACCCCGACGAACCCGAGCCGCACGAACTCCGCCAGCTCGGCCCCGATCGAACCGCCCCGCTCGAGCAGCACCGGCACCGGCCGCCGGAACACCACCGAGCGCCAGGCCCGGGCGGCGTCGTCGGCGAGCACGAAGACGTCGTCGCCGCGCAGCACGTGCACCCGATCGCCGATCTGCCAGGTGGTCACCCCCGGACGCCGGGCGAAGAGCAGCCGCGCCGGATCGTCCGGCACGGAATCCACCCCCAGCTCCGCCGCGAAGGCCAGCAGCTCCGTGACCGCGGACAACGCCCGAGCCCGCGCCGCGAGCGCCCGCCCTTCGGCGCCCGTCCGCGCCAGCTGCTCCGGCAGCCACTTGGTCTCCAGGTAGGTCTCCCCCGACCGCGCCGCCCACGCCTTGAGCGCCTGGTTCACCCCGTCCCGCGCCCACTCCAGCGCCTCGGCGTTCGCCCCGAGCAGCTGCCAGAGCACCGCGTACCGCAGCGCCTGCCCGGCCCTTGCCGTCCACCACCCGGCGAGCCGCTCCGCCAGCTCCGCGGGGGCGAGCACCGCGCGCAGCGCGGCCAGGTCGACGTCGCCGCCCGCGCGCACCACGGTGGCGCCGAGGAACCGCTGGCACCGGTTCAGCACGTCCTCGTCGAGCGCCGAGCCGTCGGCGACGGTCGCCAGCTGCCCGCGCAGCTGGGCGACCGAGCGGGTGCGGATCTCCACCCGCCGCCCGTCGACGAACAGCACGGTGGGCAGCGTCGGCAGCTCCTCGTCGCCCGCCGCCACGACCAGGAAGTCCACATCGGATCCGGCATTGCCGAACCCCTCGGCCAGCGACCCCTCGAACAGCACCGCAGCCCCATCGGGCACCCGCACCTGCCCCAGTGCCCCCTCGAGCAGCCCGGTCACTCGATCGGCGGGCAACGCGGGCCCACGCCCGCCTGCGCGGTCCGCGTCCTCCGCACCGCCGGCAGCCTCGGAACGTCCGTCCCGATCCGGCCCCTCCCCGGTCCGAGCGGGCTCGGAAGACCCGACACGATCCGGCTCGTACACCTCGCTCCCCGGAATCCCGCCCGCCCGGAACAACTCCCACATGTGCCGACGCCGCGGCTTCCCGCTCGACGTCCGCTGGATGATCCCGCGCGGCCCGGTCACGATCTGCACGGTCCGAGCCGGTCCGAGCTCCCCCCGGACAATGGTGTGCGCCTTCGGCAACCACTCCCCCGGTGCCGACTCGGCGAACAGCACGATGCCCTGATTCCCGGCATCGGGAATGGCGACCGCGGCCAGCTTCCCCTTGGTGATCCCGGCCTCCTGCGCCACCCGGGACTCGATGTCCTCCATGAACACCGGCTTGCCACGCACCTTGAGGCTCGACCCCATCCGCCCGAGCACGAAAACCTCACCGCGATACAGGAACCCGGCGTCTCCGGAGTACAGCACCCCGTCCTCGATCCGGGTCGACGAGGTGGCACCCGGCGGCCCGGAGTACCCGAGCGCCACCGACCCGCCGACCACGACCATCTCGCCGAGCGTGCCGTCCGGCAGCTCGTTGCCGTCGGAATCCACCACGCGCACCGTCGATTCCGGTGTGGAGAAGCCGAGTCCGGTGATCCACCCGGCGCCGTCGACGCTCGCCCCGTCGGACAGCTCCGCGGCCTCCAGCACCGAGATCGGCGCACCGAACCGCAGTGCGGCGGTGTCCACCCGGAGCGCGGTGATCGGCCGGTCCCGCGCCGACGAGGTCACCATGAGCGTCGACTCGGCCAGCCCGTAGGCGAGCGTGTACGCGCGCGTGCTGAACCCGAGCGGCCCGGTCAGCGCGGCGAAGGAGCGCAGGTCGGCGACCTCCACCGGCTCCGAGCCGACCGCCAGCGTGCGCCAGCCGGACAGATCGAGCCCGGCGACCTCCTCGGGCCGCACCCGGTGCGCCACGTAGCCGAGCGCGAACGACGGCGACGGCGAGTGCTGGGCCTCGGTCATGGCGCGCAGCCAGCGCGCGGGGTCGCGGACGAACTGGTCCGGCCGCATGAGGTACAGGTCGCCCTGGTTGGTCACGGTGGTGAGGAACGCGCCGACCAGCCCCATGTCGTGGTAGAGCGGCAGCCAGGAGACCATGGCCTCGCCCGGCCGCCAGTCCACCAGCGCCGAGATCATCCCGACATTGGTGGCGAGGTTCGGCCAGCTCACCCGGACCCCGCGCGGCGTGCCGGTGGAGCCGGAGGTGAACTGCAGCAGCGCGCACTCGTCCGGATCGGAGAACTCCCGTGCCCCCGGCTCCGGCAGCGTGGCCAGGTCGACCACCAGCGGTTCGTCGGTGCGGCCTGCTGCGGCGTGTGCCTGCCGCGCGAGGTCGGCGAACTCGACCGAGGTCACCACCAGCCGCGGCTGCGCCTGCTCCAGAATGGCGGCGACATGCGCGATGTACTGGCTCAGATCGCCGAAGAGCGGCGGCGCCACCGGGGTGAAGATCCCGCCGCACGCCCAGACCGCGTAGAAGGCAGCGGCACAGGGGAATCCGGTCGGCATGATGACGCAGACCCCGGCGCCGCCGGGCAGCCCGCGCTCGCGCATGAGCGCGGCGATGGACCAGCTCAGGTCGGCGAGCTCGGCGTAGCTGCGGTACTCCCAGCCGTCGCCCTCCTCGGCGAAGTACACCCCGGCGTCGGTGGCCGGTGCGGCCAGCCAGCCCCGGATCCGCGCGACGTGCTCGTCAGGCTCCACTCTCGGCTCCTCCATCGGCGAGCACGGTGACCGTGCCCGCTGTCCCGTCCACCCGGATCCGCATCCCGGTCCGCAGCCGCCGCGTGCTGCCCGGCACCTGCACCACCGTCGGCACCCCCAGCTCGCGCGCCACGATGGCGACGTGCGTGAGCGGGCTGCCGCGCTCGATCACCAGCGCCGACGCCGACGGCAGCGCCGCCACCCAGCCCGGGTCGGTGCGGTAGGTGACCAGGATGCCGCCCGCCACGTCGCGCGGCTCGTCCACCACCACCGCGTTGCCCTCGACCACGCCCGCCGCCGACGGGATACCGCCGAGCACGTCGCCCGGCACCGCCGCCGGGATATCGGTGACCGGGACCCAGCCCTGCGCGGCCAGCGCATCCGGCGTGAAATCCGTTCCGCGCGTCTCGAACCGGGCCGGGGCGACCAGCCCGGCGTCGGCGGTGCGGGCGATCCGGCGCGCGGCGATCCGGTCGCGCAGCTCGGCGGCGGGCGCGCTGTCGTAGCATTCGCGCAGCTCGTCGACGGTGAGCGTGAAGACGTCGGTGAAGTCGTCGAGCACGCCGCGCGCGGCCAGGTCGCGCCCCATGGCCCTGATCATCCGCTTGACCATGCCGAAGGCGCGGGTGCGGCAGAACCGCAGCCGCTCCCGGTGCGCGGCGCAGCGCGCGGTCTTGGCCCGCACCCGGTCGTAGATCCGGCGCCGGACGCCGCGCAGGTGCGCGTCCAGGTAGGCGTCCGGGTCGATGGCGTCGGCGCCGGGCACGGTGCTGTCGTCGGCGCCGATCCGGCCGAGCGCGCTGCGCAGCATGACGAAGAGCCCGGCGGGGTCCTCGCGCAGGTCGGGGATCTCCAGCTTGAGCTCGTCCAGGCTGCGGTAGCCGTAGCGGTCGAGGTAGTCGTCCACCTCGCGCAGGAACTCCGGGTGGCCCGCCGCTCGCAGCGCGGTGTAGGTCTGCCCGGGGTCGGTGCCGCGGATCAGCTCGGCGACGGCCGGGTCGGCGTGCGCGCGCTCGGCCAGGTCGGTCATGGCGCGCGCCGGTTCGGCCGACTCCACATCGGCGCCGGGCCCGAGCAGGGCGTAGAGCAGCGATTCCGGTGCGCGCGGCAGGAAGAGCTTGGTGAGCAGGAACATGGTGCCGGTCAGGGTGAGCAGGATGGCGTCCAGCACCATCATCGGGCCCCACCGCTCGACCAGGTCCCGGTCCACCTCGCGGTAGGCGGCGTATGCCTCGGCGCCGTCGGTGTACTCGACCGCCTCGTAGCGGTCGTAGACCCGGTAGAACTCGGCGCAGAAATCCGCCATCATGCTGTCGATATCGCGGAGCCTGCGCCGATAGACAACAGCCGTCCGCGCCCGGGAGCGGGCCCGGCGCAGCGGGGAGCCGAAGGTGAAGGGGCGCAGGGTGCGGGCGATCTCGTTCGGCAGCGGCTCGGCGACGCCGAGCGCCGCCTCCAGCACCTTGCGGTTCAGCGGGTAGCCGGGCGCGATGCCGACCATCCGATACCACTGCAGCAGGTTGTAGTACACCCGGCCGTTGAACCGGCCGAGCAGGTACGGCGTCCACGAATCCAGCTGGCGCAGCTGCGCTTCCGGCACGCCGAGCGATTCCGCGTAGCCGCGGTACACCCGGCCGTAGATGCCCGCCGCCACGGTGAAGGTGAGCGGCGAGGTGAGGCCGTTGAAGCTCTCGATGATGTTGGAGTTGTCCCAGATCCGCAGCTCACCGGCGGGGACGTCCTCGCCGGCGCCCTGGTCGAGCGCCTGGTCGAGGGTGCGCGCGGTGGTACCGAGCGTGGTGATCGGCCGGGCCTGCAGGAACCAGAGGCCGTCGGCGTCGATGGCCCACTCGATGTCCTGCGGGGAACCGAGCGCGGCGGCCAGCTCGCGGCCGTGCCGGGCGAGCTCGGCCAGCTCGGCGGGGTCCAGCACCCGCGCCGCCCGCCGCTCGGCCGGGACATCGGTGGTGACGAGGCCGTCGCCGGGGCCGGGCAGGTACTCCTGCTCCTTGGCGCCGACGGTCAGCTCGAGCACGGCGCCCGCCGGGTCGACGACGGCGGTGTCGGCGTCCACCGCGCCGGAGACCAGCCCCTCGCCGAGGCCGTAGACGGCGCTCACCACCAGCCGGTCGGCGTCGCCGGTCACCGGGTCGACGGTGAAGAGCACGCCGCTGGCCCTGGCCGCGACGAAGCGCTGCAGCACCACCGCGAGCTCGGTGATCGGCGGGCGCTCCCGGGCGAAGGCGTACCGGATCGCCCGCTCGGTGAAGCACGAGGCCCAGCACTGCCGGACCCGCTCCGCCACCGCATCGGCGCCGGTGACGTGCAGGAAGGAGTCGAACTGCCCGGCGAAGGAGTCGACACCGCCGTCCTCCCCGACCCCGGACGAGCGCACCGCGACGGTGCCGCCGATCCGCTCGTAGGCGGCCGTGATCGCCGCCTCGGGAAGGGCCGCCTCGGCGACGGCCTTGCGCAGATCGGCGGCTGCGGTCAGTGCGGAGTCGAGATCCGCGGCGTTCGCGAGGGCGGCGAGCCGCTCGCGCAGCCCGGCGGCGGCCAGGAATCCGGCGAACACCTCGGTCCCGAGCACCGTCCACTCCGGCACCCGCGCCCCCGCTGCCACCAGGGCGTGCAGTCCGGCCGCTTTTCCGCCGCTGCCCGCACCGAGCACCTCCAAGACGCCTCCCAGCCACCCGCCCGACGTATTTCGCTCGCTCGAGTAAACCCGACGAGCGCCCTGTTTATCAGGGAATGGCCCGCAGCGGCGGCCCGCAAAGATCGGGGCAGCGCCGGTATGCGCCACCAGCGGCGCACGGCGCGCGCGGTGCCCGCGGGATGGCGCAGCACCATGATCATCCGGGGTCCGGCCAGCTCGCCACCGCCGCGATCCCCGAACCCCTCCCCATCGGCGCTCGACTGTGCTATCCCTACAATGATTGAAAGTATCGGAACCACTCAGCGGGAGAAGTTTCATGCCTACTGCCGAACCGTCGAAGGCCATCGATCGCCGGAGCTTCTACATCGACGGGAAGTGGGTGGCCCCGCAGGGTACGGCGGAGATACCGGCGATCGAGGCCGCGACCGGCGAGGTGATCGGCGTGGCCGCGCTCGGCAGCGAGGCGGATCTGGAGTCCGCGATCACCGCCGCGCACGCCGCGCACACCCGCGGCGAGTGGGCGAACACCAGCCCCGCCGAGCGGGCCGAGGTGCTGCACCGCTTCGCCGACGCGCTCGCCGCGCGCGGCGACGCCACCAGCGAGCTGGCCACCCGCGAGAACGGGATGCCGATCGGGCTCTCCCAGGCGTTCAACGGTCAGGCGCCCGCGCACCTGCTGCGCCAGTACGCCGATCTCGCCGCGGATTTCGACTTCGAGGAGATCCGGCCGAGCGCCCAGGGCGCGACCATCGTGCGCCGGGAGCCGGTCGGCGTGGTCGGGGTGATCACCCCGTGGAACTATCCGCAGGCCAAGGCGCTCATCTCGATCGCGCCCGCGCTCGCCGCCGGGGGCACGGTGGTGCTCAAGCACTCCCCCGACACCGCGCTCGACCCCTATGTCATCGGCGAGGCCGCCGAGGAAGCCGGGCTCCCGCCGGGCGTGCTCAATATCGTGCTCGCCGACCGCGAACCCGCGAGCCTGCTCACCCGCCACCCGCTGGTCGACAAGATCGCCTTCACCGGCTCCACCGCCAGCGGCGAGCGGGTCGGCGCCGAGGCCGGGCGCCGCTTCAAGCGGATGACGCTCGAGCTCGGCGGAAACTCCGCCGCCATCGTGCTCGACGACGTCGATCTGGACGCCTTCGTCACCGGCATCGCCACCGCCGCGTTCATGAACAACGGCCAGACCTGCACCGGCCAGTGGCGGGTGCTCGCCCCCCGCGCCCGCTACGACGAGATCGTCGCCGCGCTCGCCGAGTGGGCCTCGACCCAGACCATCGGCGACCCGCTCGACCCCGCCGTCACCATCGGCCCGCTGGCCAACGAGCGCCAGCTGAACAAGGTGCGCGGCCACATCGCCGACGCCACCGCCGACGGCGGCCGCCTCGTCTACGGCGGCAAGCAGCCGGAAGGGCTGACCCGCGGCTGGTTCATCGAGCCGACCGTCTTCGCCGACGTCGCCAATACCCACCGCATCGCGCGCGCCGACCTCTTCGGCCCGCTCGTCGCCGTGATCCCCTACACCGACGAGAACGAGGCTGTC
This sequence comes from Nocardia sp. NPDC057227, assembly GCF_042669725.1. Classification (NCBI taxonomy): domain Bacteria; kingdom Bacillati; phylum Actinomycetota; class Actinomycetes; order Mycobacteriales; family Nocardiaceae; genus Nocardia; species Nocardia sp. NPDC057227. Next base: position 75,072 of record NZ_JBHUXA010000007.1, read on the forward strand.
GCGCTCGCCAACGACAGCGACTACGGCCTGGCCGGGTCGGTGTGGACCACCGACGAGCAGCACGGCATCGATATCGCCCGCCGGATCCGCACCGGCACCATCGGGGTGAACTACTACCTCAACGATTTCTACGCGCCGTTCGGCGGGGTGAAGGGCAGCGGGATCGGCCGCGAGCTCGGGCCGGAGGGGTTCCAGGAGTTCCTGGAGTACAAGACCATCTACGCCAGCAGCGCGCTGCTGCCGGACTGAGCGGCGCGTACCGCTTCGAGCAGAAGCGGTCCTTCCGGCCGTCAGCTCCCGTACCGCTCGTGCAACGCCCCCGCCAGGACCGCGTCACCGTGCGCGGACGGGTGGAACGGAATGCCGGTGAGATCGGCGCGCGGGTCGAGGGTGCCGTTGGCCCACGGTTCGGCCGAGCACAGCCCGTGCCCGGCGGTGATCGCCCCGGTGTCGAGGAAGTCGACGCCGAGCAGGGCGGCCGCCTCGCGCTGGGCGGTGTCGAGCCGGTTCAGGTACTCGACCACCGCGCCGCCGCGGGGCTGCACGAAGGTGCCGGCGCCGAGCAGGTTCAGGCAGACCGTGTCGCCCTCCGGCGGGAAGAGCTCGGGGTAGCCGACGAGGACGATGTGGGCCAGGGGCGCGTAGTAGCGCACGTACCGCACGACCTGCTCGATCCGCTCGGCGTAGGCGGCGCCGGAGACCGCGCGGAAGTCGGTGATCCGGCCCTGCGCGGCCGCCTCCCGGTCGCAGCCGTCGACCAGGTTGTAGACGCAGGAGACCAGCGACCCCCACAGCGTCTTCGGGTTCTCCGACCCCCAGGCGTCGTTGAAGCCGAACTGGATCGCGACCAGCTCGGTCTCCGGCCCGAACCCGCCGGCCCGATCGGCATTGATCGCCTCCCGGCCCAGCGTGTAGCCGGTCGCCGACTCCAGCGCCGCACCGGCGCAGGATTCGTCCCTGAAGTCCGCGGTGCCCGCGACCCCGAGCAACCGGCTCAGCTGGTTCGGCCACGAGGTGGTGCCGCGCACGCACTCCGCGGCGTCCCAGTGGATGGCGTTGGCGGCGAACGAGTCACCGAGCACCACCAGGGTGCTGCCCGGTGCGGGCGGGGCGGCGGCCGCGGGGGACGGCAGCAGAGCCGCCACCGCCACCGCTACGGCCGCGAGAATCACCTTCACCCCGCCACCGTGTACCGCCGCCCGCCGCGCCCGCCCGCGTTCGGCGGGACGTGGCCGCAACCGCCTAGACCACCGGCTCCTTGACCAGCTGGATGTAGGCGGCGCCGCTGTCGAGCACCCGCGGCTGCTTCCAGACCTCGATCGGGAAGCTCACCATGACCACGGACTGCCCGAGGTGCACCAGCGCCTTGGCGTCGTCCGGCATCGAGGCGAGCGGGAAGCGCGCGTCGACGTAGACCATGATGTCCTCGAGCCGCGCCATGCCGGCGTCGTACAGCTCCTGCATCTCGTCCATGGTGGAGGCCAGCCGCTTGGCGTAGCGCTCCTCCTCGGTCGGCAGGCACCAGTCGCTGAACCGCTCCAGATCGGCGAATTCCTCGGGCAGCTTAGACATTGGCGCGATCCTTTCCGTTGGTGGCGGCGGCCGAGCCGTTCTGCCCGGCCTTGAAGCGGTCCACGTACTGGTGGGCGGTCATGTGCAGGTGGCGGAGCAGGATCTCCTGGTCGCAGAGCGGGAAGTCGGTGACGACCCGGGTGCCGATCTGCGTCTGCGTGGCCTCGAGGGTGTTCGCGTCCTGGAACGCGTACTCCTTGAAGGTCACCGCGGCGAGCTCCTGCGACAACCGCTCGCGCAGGTTCTTCGGCGGGACGAAGTACAGGTCCGCCTCGAAGATGTGCTTGTCCACCGCGGTCGGCCAGTAGTTGTAGGTGAGGTACCAGCCCGGCGCCCAGAAGAGCAGCGTGAAGTTGGGGAAGAACTCGAAGGAGTCGGTGCCCCAGGACTTGTGCCTGCCGGGGTTGATGGCCGGCGGCAGCTCGTCGGGCAGGATGCCGTCGATGTCCGGCCGGTCCCACGGCCCGAACAGCCCGCTGTGCAGGATCCGCTCGATCGGCTTGACCATGCCGAGGTCCTTCGGCGGCGACATGCCGCCCCAGGACGAGACCATGGAGTGGTCGCCCTTGATGTCGTAGGCGAGCGCCTCGAAGCCGAACTTGGCCAGCTTCTCCGCCTCCTCCCGCTCCGCCTGCTTCATGTGCAGGATCGGCGCGTGGTAGAACTCGGTGAAGGCGTCGATGAAGAGCTTCCAGTTGGCGTTGATCTCCGAGCGGTAGCTGTAGTGCTCGGTCATCTCGTGGTACGGGTAGCCCTTGAGCCCCTCGCCGAACTCGCCGAGGTAATCCGCCAGCGGCTCCGCGTTGTCGTCGAGGTTGATGAAGATGAACCCCTCCCAGACCTCGCAGCGCACCGGGACCAGGCCGTACTGGTTCTTGTCCAGGTCGAAGAACTCGCCCTCCTGCTGGACGAAGGTCAGATCACCCTTGAGGCTGTACCGCCAGGCGTGGTACTTGCAGGTGAACTGGCGGCAGACGCCGGACACCTCCTCGCCGGGGTAGTCGTTCCACACCAGCTTGTTGCCGCGGTGCCTGCACAGGTTGTAGAAGGCGCGCACCACATTCTCGGTGTCCTTGACGATGATCAGCGAGGTGCCCGGACCGGCCGAGGGGAGCTCGCGCGTGACGTAGCTGCCCTTCTTCGGCAGCAGCTCCACGCGGCCCATCTGCAGCCAGGTCTTCTTGAAGATGGCCTGCTGCTCGAGCAGCCAGTGCTCGGGGTCGACCGAGTCGTTGTAGTTGACGGGAGCCGTGCCGAGTTCGGGCCAGTTCTCGGTCCACGTACCCGCCTCGGGCTTCGGGAAGAAGGGCATTGTCGGTCTCCTCTAATACTGGCAGTGGCCGTCTCCGCTACGAGAATAGCATTCTCATATCTGAACAACAGACTTTCACCCCGCGGGCGAATCGTCAACTGCCACTGTTGCCGGGGTGCCGCGGGCACGCCGAAGGGCCGATCGGGTTCCCTCCGCTGAGGAGGGCCCGACCGGCTGTTTTCGCGCGCCGAGGGCTAGGAGAGCCCGAGGTCCCTCGCGACGATCATCTTCATCACTTCGCTGGTACCGGCGTAGATCCGGGCCACGCGGGCATCGGTGTAGAGCCGGGCGATCGGATACTCCATCATGTAGCCGTAGCCGCCGAAGAGCTGCAGGCAGCGGTCGACCACCCTGGCCTGCGTCTCGGTACAGAAGAGCTTCACCCGGGCGGCGTCGGCGCCGGAGAGCACGCCGTCCACCAGGTCGAGCACGGCCCGGTCGATCATGGTCTGCGCCGCCTCGACCTCGGCGCTCATGGCGGCCAGCTCGAACTTGGTGTTCTGGAACGAGGCGACCGGGGTGCCGAAGGCCTTGCGCTCCTTCGTGTAGTCGATGGTGGCGGCGATGGCGGCGCGGGCCTGGGCGACCGAGCCGACGGCGACGGTGAGCCGCTCCTGCGGCAGGTTGTGGCCGAGGTAGCCGAAGGCGGCGCCCTCCGCGCCGAGCCGGTTGCGGGCGGGCACCCGGACGTCGGTGAAGGAGAGCTCCATGGTGTCCTGCACCTTGCAGCCCATCTTCTCCAGCTCGCGGCCGCGCTCGAAGCCGGGCATGCCGTCCTCGACCACGAGCAGGGTGAGCCCGGCACGGCGGTTCTCCGGGTCCGTCGAGGTGCGCGCGACCACGATCACCAGGTCGGCGAGGAGCCCGCCGGTGATGAAGGTCTTGGCGCCGTTCAGCACGTACTCGTCGCCGTCCCTGACCGCGCTGGTGCGCATCCCGGCCAGGTCGGAGCCGGTACCCGGCTCGGTCATGGCGACGGCGGTGAGCAGGGTGCCGTTCGCCAGCCCGGGGAACCAGCGCGTGCGCTGCTCGTCGTTCGCGTACTCCAGGAAGTACGGCAGAATGACGTCCAGCTGGGTGCGGACCGTGCCGAGCGTGACCTGCGCCCGGTACGCCTCCTCCTGCAGGATCACGTTGTAGCGGTAGTCGCGCAGCCCCGCTCCCCCGTGCTCCTCGGGCAGCGCGATGCCGAGCATGCCGAGCTCGCCCATCTCGGCGAAGAGCTCGCGCGGCAGCTTGCCGTCCTTCTCCCAGCCGACGTAGTTCGGCACCACCTGCTTCTCCACGAAGGTCCGCACCAGCTCGCGGAAGGACTCGTGGTCGGGGGTGAAGAGATCGCGGCGCACGGTCAGCTCACCAGCTCGACGACGGTGGCGTTGGCGGTGCCGCCGCCCTCGCACATGGTCTGCAGGCCGTAGCGGATGCCGTTGTCGCGCATGTGGTGCAGCATCCGGGTCATCAGCACGGCGCCGGAGCCGCCGAGCGGGTGACCCAGCGCGATGGCGCCGCCGAGCGGGTTCACCAGCGCCGGGTCGGCGCCGGTTTCGGCGATCCAGGCCAGCGGGACCGGGGCGAACGCCTCGTTCACCTCGAACACGCCGATGTCGCCGATGCCGAGGCCGGTCTTGCGCAGCACCTTCTCGGTGGCCGGGATGGGGCCGGTGAGCATGAGCACCGGGTCCGAGCCCGCCACGGCACCCGCGTGGTAGCGGGCCAGCGGGGTCAGGCCCAGCTCGCGGGCTTTCTCCGGGGTGGTGAGCAGCAGGGCGGCGGCGCCGTCGGAGATCTGCGAGGAGTTGCCCGCGTGGATCACGCCGTCGTCGCGGAAGGCGGGTTTCAGCCCGGCCAGCTTCTCGACGGTGCTGCCGCGGCGGATGCCCTCGTCCGCGGTGATGCCGTCGACCGCGACGATCTGGTCGGCGAAGGCCCCCGCGTCCTGGGCGGCGGCGGCGCGCTCGTGCGACAGCACGGAGAACTCGTCCACCCGGGTGCGGTCGAAGCCCCACTTCTCGGCGATCAGCTCGGCGCCGATGCCCTGGTTGAACTCGAAGCCGTTGTAGCGGGCCAGGGCTCGCGGGCCGTACGGCGCGCCGCCCGCCTTGGCCGCGCCGAGCGGCACCCGGCTCATGGACTCGACGCCGCCCGCGACCACCACGTCCTGCTGGCCGGAGAGCACCGCCTGCGCGGCGAAGTCCAGTGCCTGCTGGGACGATCCGCAGGCGCGGTTCACCGTGGTGCCGGGAATGCTCTCCGGCCAGCCCGCGGCCAGCACCGCGTACCTGCCGATATTGCTCGACTGGTCGCCGACCTGGGAGACGCAGCCCCAGATCACGTCGTCCACCAGGGCCGGGTCCAGCCCGGTGCGCTCGGCGAGCGCGTTCAGCACGACGGCGGAGAGGTCGGCCGGGTGCACCCCGGACAGGCCGCCGTTGCGTTTGCCGACGGCGGTGCGGACCGCTCCGGCGATGACTACCTCGGGCATGTTCAGCTCCCGTTCTCGGGGCGGATCGGCGGGCGGTGGATGGTCCACCGGCCGGTGAATCGCGGCTCCCGTCGTTCGGCGAACGCGGCGAAGGCCTCCGGTGCGTCCGCCGTGGCGAAATTGAGGCCCTGGGCGCGGGCCTCGGCGCTGAGGGCCTGGCGCAGGGTGTTGTCGGCGCCCTCGTGCAGGAGGGCTTTGGTCTGGGCGAGTGCCACCGGGGGGCCCGCGGCCAGCCGGTGCGCGAGCTCGTCGGTGAAGGGGTCGATCTCGGCGTCGGGAACGACCCAGGTGACGAGGTTGAGGGCTTTCGCCTCGGCGGCGTCGATGGTTTCGGCGAGCATGGTGAGGCGTTTGGCCTGTTGCATGCCCGCCAGTTTGGGAAGGAGCCAGGAGCCGCCGAGGTCCATCGTCAGGCCGCGCTTGGTGAAGACCTGGGCGAAGGTCGCCGATTCGGCGGCGACTACGAGGTCGCAGCCGAGGGCCAGGTTCCAGCCCGCGCCGATGGCCGGGCCGGTGACCTTCGCGATGGTCGGGAGTGGCAGTTCGTTCAGGAGGAGTGCCACGTCCGTGAGGGCGCGCATGCGGTAGATGGGGTGGGCGTTGTCCGGGACCGAGATGTCGGCGCCGGAGCAGAACGCCTTGCCCGCGCCCTGAAGGACCAGAGCCCGCACCGTGCGGTCCTTGGCCACGGCTCGGAACGCGTCCGCCAGTTCGGCCCAGAGCTGGGCGTCTATGGCGTTTCTGCGGTGCGGGCGATTCAGGGTCAGGGTCCGGACGCCGTCGTGGTCTTCCGTCAGTAGAACGGTGCCGTCGGCCGCCACGGCGGCCTGGTTGTTCTTGCCCGATCCCTCGCCTTCCGGCCCGGGTTCGGGCAGGGGATCCGGGGTGCTCATGGGATGGCCTCGGCCCTGGACTCGCCGCCGATCACGGCCGTCGACCGGAGGGTCGCGATCTCCCCCGCGTCGTAACCGAACTCGGCGAGCACCGTGTCGGTATGTTCGCCGAGGCCGGGGACCGGGTTCATCGGCGGGTCGAAGCCGGAGAGGATCGCGGGGGGCAGCAGGGAGGGGATCGGGCCCGCGGGGGTATCGATCTCGCGCCAGCGGTCGCGCTCGACCAGCTGGGGGTGGTTCAGGACCTCGCTGGGGCGGTTGTACTGCGAGTTGCCGATTCCGGCCGCGTCGGCGATGCGCTGGATGTCGGCGAGGTCGTGCCGGGCGCACCAGGCGGCGATGGCTTCGTCGAGTTCGGCGCGGTGCCGGGTGCGGCCGGGGTTCGTGCGGAAACGGTCGTCGGCGGCGAGGTCGGGGCGGTCGATGACAGCGGTGGCGAGGCGCTGCCATTCGCGGTCGTTGGTGGTGCCGAGGACGACGGTGCGGCCGTCGCGGGTCGGGTACGCGCCGTACGGCGCCACCGCGGGGGAGCTCATCCCCAGCGGCAGCTGGTCGATGCCGGAGTGCCTGGCGTAGGTCAGGTGGTACCCCATCATCTCGGCCATCGTGTCGAACAGGCTCACCGCGATACTCGCGCCGCCGGATGCCGTGCCACCACGGGCACGGTCCCGCTCGTACAGCGCGGCGAGGATGGAGAGTGCGGCATACAGACCCGTGGTCACGTCGGCCATGGGCGGCCCGGGCTTGGCGGGCGCGTCGGCGGTGCCGGTCACCGCGCACACCCCGGACTCCGCCTGCACGAGCAGGTCGTAGGCCCGCTTGTGCGAGAGCGGCCCACCGGCCCCGAACCCGTCGATCTCCACCGAGATCAGCTCCGGGTACTTCTCGGCCAGCTCGGCCGCGGACAGCCCGAGCCGCCCGACCGCACCCGGCGCCAGATTCGACACCAGCACGTCGGCCTCGGCGAGCAGCCGGTGCAGAACGGCGACGCCCGCCTCGGATTTGAGATCCAGCGCCACCGACTCCTTCCCCCGGTTCACCCAGACGAAGTGCGCCGCCTGCCCGAGCACGACGTCGTCGTAGTGCCTGGCGAAATCCCCGCCCGCCGGGTTCTCCACCTTGATCACCCGCGCCCCGAAGTCGGCCAGCGTGCGGGTGCACATGGGCGCCGAGACCGCCTGCTCCAGCGCGACGACGGTGACGCCCGCGAGCGGCCCCATCAGATCACCGTGCCGCCGTCCACCGGCAGCACCTGCCCGGTGATGAACGACGCCGCGTCCGAGGCGAGGAAGACGAACGCCCCCGCGACCTCCTCCGGCTCGGCCCAGCGGCGCAGCAGGATCCGGTCCAGCATCGCGGGCGCGAAGCGGTCGTCGGTGCGGATGGTCGCGGTCATCGGGGTGGCCGCCAGCGGGGCCAGCGCGTTCACCAGGATCTGCTTGCGCGCGAACTCCTTCGCCAGCGACTTGGTGATCCCGATGATGGCCGCCTTGGCCGCCGAGTAGTTCACCTGCCCCAGCGTGCCGACGAGCCCGGCCGCCGAGGTGACGTTGATGACCCGCCCGGTGCCGTCGGTGGCCAGGAAGGGCAGCGCCCCCTGGGTGACGTTCACCGTGCCGAGCGCGTGGATCTCGAAGAGCTGCCGCACCGACTCCGCGGTGGTGTCCTTGAACATCGCGGGCGCGGTGACGCCCGCGTTGTTCACCACGATGTTCAGCGTGCCGCCGGTGAGCGCGGCGGCGCGCTCCCCCGCCTCGCCCGCGGCGTCGCGATCGGTCACGTTCAGCGCGAAACCCACCGCGGTTCCGCCGTTTCCAGTAATCTTCTCGGCAACCGCAGTAGCCGCGGCACCGTCCAGATCGGTTACAAGCACCGCCGCGCCCGCGGCGGCGAGCGCCTCGGCCACCGCCGAGCCGATGCCGCCGGCCGCGCCGGTCACCAGGGCCGAACGGCCGGTGAGGTCGAACAGGTTGCGCTGCGCCATCAGTAGCTCCTCGGCAGTCCCAGGCCGTGCGTGCCCAGGTAGTTCAAGATCATTTCTTGGCTCACGGGGGCGATCCGCATGACGCGCGCCTCCCGGAAGTAGCGGGAGACGTGGTACTCCTCCGAGTACCCCATGCCGCCGTGGGTCTGCAGCGCGCGGTCGGCCGCGGTGAAGCCGGCGTCCGCGCACAGGTATTTGGCCGTGTTCGCCTCGCGGCCACAGGGTTTGCCGTTGTCGTAGCGCCAGGTGGCCTTGCGCAGCATGAGCTCGGCGGCGTCCAGGTGCGCCAGCGAGTCCGCGAGCGGGAACTGAATGCCCTGGTTCTGCCCGATCGGCCGGTCGAAGACCACCCGCTCCTTGGCGTAGCGCGCGGCGCGGTCCAGCGAGACGCGGCCCAGCCCGAGCGCCTCGGCGGCGATCAGCATCCGCTCCGGGTTCAGCCCGTCGAGCAGGTACTTGAAGCCCTGTCCCTCCTCGCCGACCCGGTCCTCGACCGGAACCCGCAGGTCGTCGATGAAGACCTCGTTGGAGCTCACCGCGTTGCGGCCCATCTTGGCGATCGGCCGGATGTCGACGTGATCGCGGTTCAGGTCGGTGAGGAACAGCGTCATGCCGTCGGTCTTCTTGGTCACCTCGCTGTACGGCGTGGTGCGGGTGAGCAGCAGGATCTTCTCCGACTCCAGCGCCTTGGAGATCCATACCTTGCGGCCGTTGATCACGTAGTGGTCGCCGTCGCGCTTGGCGAACGTGGTGATCCGCGGCGTGTCCAGCCCGGCCCCCGGTTCGGTGACGCCGAAGCACACGTGCAGGTCGCCCGCGGCGACCCGGGGCAGGGTGCGCTGCTTGAGCTCCTCGGAGCCGTGCACGACCACCGGGTGCATGCCGAAGATCGACATGTGGATCGAGCTGGCGGCGTTCATGCCGCCGCCGGAGCGGGAGACCTCCTCGGCCAGCAGCGTCGCCTCGGTGATGCCGAGACCGTGCCCGCCGTACTCCTCCGGGATGGTGATGCCGAGCCAGCCGCCGCGCGCGATGGTCTCGTAGAACTCCGTCGGGAATTCGTGCGCCCGGTCCTTCTCCATCCAGTAGTTGTCGTCGAATTTGCGGCACAGCTCGGCCACCGACGACCGGATCAATTCCTGATCCTCGGACAGTTCGAAGTTCATACCTTCGGACACTGTGCACCTCCACTTCTCGTCATGCGGTCGCGAGCACGCCGGTGCGGGAGGCCGATCCAACCTCCCGCACCGGCGGCTTCGACCGGCGATCGTCCATCCGGCGCGCTACCCCTGTGCCTCCCCAGTCGAGGCGGGCGCGCGCGGACGAGCGCGGGTCGCCCTGGTGCCGTGGCACCGGGTCAGTGCGACGCCGAGTTCACCGGCGTCGGCGCCGCGTCGTCGAGGCGCGTCTCCCCCGCCACCCGGTGCCCGAGCGCGTCCAGGTCGTAGGACTGCCTGGCGAGCCAGAAGCGGAGGAAGTTGGTGATCGAATAGCGCAGGAACAGCGCGGAACCCACGATGGTCCCGGCGACGCCGCCGAGCGCGAGGGTGATGGCGTCGCGCTGCGCCAGCGGGTCGGTGGTGCCGTGCGCGAGGAAGTACGAGATCACCGCGACGGCGAGGCCGAGCCCCATGAGCACGACGCCGGTGCGCAGCCAGAGACCGGAGCGGCCCGCGGCCGGGTCGGGGATCTTGAGTTCCTGCAGTTCGCGGACGAAACGGTCCGCGCGGGTTTCGGTCATGGGGTGTGACTTCCTAGGTAGAGGGCGGCCAATTCGTTGCGGATTCCGTCTTCCGGGTGGCCCTGACGCACCACCCGGCCGCGCACGAGCACGGCGGCGTGGTCGGCGATGTCGAGCACGGCGGCGGCGAACTGCTCGACCACGAGCACCGCGACGCCCTGCCGCGCGATCTCGGCGACCTCCTCGTACAGCCGGCCGACCACCAGCGGCGCCAGCCCCATGGAGAGCTCGTCGAGCAGCAGCACCGCCGGGTCGGTGACCAGCCCGCGGGCCAGCGCCAGCATCTGCTGCTCGCCGCCGGACATGGTGCCCGCCAGCTGGTTCGCCCGTTCGCCGAGGATCGGGAAGCGGCTGAACGCGATCTCCTCGACCTCCGCGCGGGGGCGCCCGGTGAAGGTCATCATGAGCAGGTTGTCGCGCACGGTGAGGTTCGGGAAGACGCCGCGCCCCTCCGGGATCAGGCAGACGCCTGCCCTGGCCAGGTCGCGCGGGTTGGCGCCGGTGACGTCGCGGCCGCCGAGCAGCAGTCTGCCAGCGGACGCCGGGTGCGTGCCGGAGATGACGCTGAGCGCGGTGGTCTTGCCCGCGCCGTTCGGCCCGAGCAGCGCCACCACCTGTCCGGCCCGCACCTCGAGGTCGACGCCGTGCAGCACGGTGATGGCGTCGTAGGCGGCCTTGACGCCGTCCAGCGCGAGCAGCGGCGCCGGTCCGGAGCCGTTCGCCGACACGGCCTCCGCCGTGAATCCGGTGGTCATACTTCCCCCAGGTACGCGGCGAGCACGGAGGCGTCGGAGCGGACGACCGAGGGCGGGCCGGAGGCGATGATCTTGCCGAGATCCAGCACGTAGAGCTCGTCGCAGACGTTCATGACCAGCCCCATGTCGTGCTCGACCAGCAGCACCGCGGTGCCGTCGTCGGCGAGCGAGCGGAGCAGCCCGGCGAAGCGGTCGGTCTCGGTGTGGTCCTGGCCCGCGGCGGGCTCGTCCAGCAGGATCAGGTGCGGCCTGGCCGCGATGGCCCGCCCGACCTCGACCAGCCGGGCGGTGCCGGTGGGCAGCTCGTCGGCCGAGTGGTCGGCGACGTGGTGCAGCGCGAGCCGCTCGATGATCTCGGTGACCACCTGGGCCGCCTTGCGCTTGGCCGGGCCCAGCTCCGCGGCGACCAGCAGGTTGTCCCGCACGCTCAGCCTGCCGAAGAGTTCCAGCCGCTGGAAGGTACGGGCCAGCCCGTGCCTGGCGCGGCGCGCGGGACCGAGCTTGGTGACGTCCTTGCCGCCGATCGCGACGGTGCCGGTGGTCGGGTTGCGCAGGCCGCAGATCACGTCGAACAACGTGCTCTTGCCCGCGCCGTTCGGGCCGATCAGCCCGGTGACGGCGCCACGCTCGGCACGCAGCCCGGCGCCGTCCAGCGCCCGGTTGCCACCGAACACCACGGTCACGTCGTCAACTTCCAGTAGTGACGGCACGGTCGAGCACCTCCTCGTCCTCGGTCTTGAACGGCCGTTTCACGCCCCACCACTCGACCGGAACCACCGCCGGATCCGGGGCGGGCCTGGTGCGCGAGCTGTGCCAGACCCGGGCGGCGATCAACGCGAGCACGACGCCACCGGTGAACTCCCAGCCGTCGATGGTCTCCAGCAGCCGCAGCCCCCAGAGCCCGAGGATCACGGCGATGAGCACCGGGGCGACCAGCCGGTCGCGCAGCATCGGGAACCACTCGCGGCGCATCGGGGTGATCGCGCCCTCCTTGAGCACGCCGCCGCCGAACAGGATGCCGCCGAGCGAGGGCAGCACCTGCGAGAGGTTGAGCAGCCCCGGCCAGAGCACCGGGATGACGTTCAGCGGCCCGGCGAAGACCAGGCCGGTGAAGAGCCCGGCGCCCACCGCGCCCAGCCCGGCGATGGTGACGATCAGGAAGATCGGCAACCCGGCGACCAGGTTGAACTGCTCCGGCGCCACCGCGCTGACCTGCATGCCGTAGAGCGCGCCGCCGAGCCCGGCGATGGCCGCGCTCAGCGCGAAGACCAGTACCCGCGCCACCAGCAGGTTGCCGCCGAGCGTGGCGTAGGCGGCCTCGCTGTCGCGCAGCGCGATCAGCCTGCGGCCGAACTTGCTGCGCCGCAGCAGCGCGATCCCGATGCCGACGATTGCCAGGCAGACCGCGGCGAAGACCGTGATCCCCGCGGTGGTCTCGACCTTCAGCCCGAACAGGTCGGGGCCGACGATCGAGACCGAGCCCTGGTCGAACAGCGAGATCTTCACCCCGAGCAGCTCGAACGAGGGCAGCGTGAAGATCCAGCGGTCCAGGATCACCGCGAAGGCGGCGGTCGCCAGCGCCATGTAGACGCCGGAGAGCCGCAGCGCCGGGATCGCGATCACCGCCCCGACCACCGCGGTGATGCCCATGGCGGCGAAGAGCGCCCACCACTGGCCGTCCGGCCCGAGGTGCCCGTAGGCCACCGCGCCGATCCCGGCCAGGCTGAGCTGGCAGAGCGAGATCTGCCCGGCGAAGCCGAGCAGCGGCACGTAGGAGAGCGCGATCATGCCCCAGGCGAACATCGCCCCGTAGGTGATCATGTCCGGCTCGCTGAGCATGCTCGCGAGCATCAGCCCGAGCACGACCACCGCGGCCGCGAAGGCGGCCGAGCCGCCGAGGGTCGGCAGCGGCACCGCGCCGAGCTTGCGGTCCCGCCCGCGAAGCCTGCCGTGCGGGAAGACGAGCAGCGCCAGGAAGAGCAGCAGCGCGGGCGCCGCCAGCCGGAGGCCGGGCAGGTACTCGTTCTGCGGCAGGTAGCCGGTCAGGTAGCTCTCCAGCAGGCCGACGACGACCGCGCCGAGGAACACCATCGGCAGGTTGCGCAGCCTGCCGAAGATCGCGGCGGTGTAGGCGGAGACGATGAGCAGCGAGAGCTGCGCGGCGTCGAGGGTGACCGTCGGCGCGATCAGGATGCCGCCGATGGCGGCCAGCTCGATGCCGAGGATCCAGGCGATCCGATTGGCCTTGCGCGGGTCGGCGCCGGTCAGCCCGACCAGCGCGCGGTCGTCCACGGTGGCCCGCATCTCCGCACCGGTCCTGGTGCGGGTCAGCAGCACGCGCAGCCCGACCGCCACCGCGATCGCGACGATCATGGTGAGCGCCTGGTGCCAGGTGAGCGTCACCACGCCGAGGTCGATCGACGGCTGGTCCGCGAAGAACCGCGGCAGCGAGCGGGATTCGTTCGGATTCCAGACCCAGCGGGCCAGCACGATGAGCCCGCTGAGCAGCGCGATCGTCATCACCAGCTTCTCGGCGTCGCCGAGCCCCTGGGTCGGCGCCAGCGCTTTACCGAAGAGCAGCCCGAAACCGGGGGCGAAGACCAGCAGCACGGCGGCGAGGGCCAGCGGAACCGGCCAGCCCCAGCCCACCGAGAGCTGCCAGTACACGAACGCCGAGACCATGCCCGCCGCGCCGTGCGCGAAGTTGAACACGCCGGTCGTGGTGTAGGTGAGCACCAGTCCGCTGCCGATGATGGCGTAGATCGCCGCGGTGCTGAGACCGACGATCCCGAAGGCGAGGAACTGTTCCATCAGCGCCCGTGCTCCGTCACTTCAGGTCCGCGATGCTCTTGCCGACGTCGGCGAGGGTCAGCGGCTTGCCGAAATCGGCGGTGTACTTGTACGGCGTGAAGCCGCAGTTGAAGACGCCCTCGGTGTTCGGCCCGAAGTCCGCGGGCTTCCACCCGTCGGGGGTGGCCTGCTGCACGTTGAAGCAGCGCGGCTGCTCGGCGAACGGCTTGGAGAGGTCGACGGGGGCCTGCAGCCCGCCACCGGTCCACTTCGTCTCCTTCGCCGCGGTGTTGTAGACGCAGGCGCGGGTCAGGTCGTCGCCGCAGGCGGTGGCCGCCTTGGCGAAGAGCAGCCAGGCGCCGAACGCCTTGAGCCCCTGGAAGGTGATGTCGCTGTCCGGCGAGTACTGCGCGTACAGATCCTTCAGCTGCTGCACCGCCGGGACCTTCGCCGCGGCCGAGAGCGGCGCGGTGTCGGTCAGGTCGGCCACGTTGTTCTGGAAGCCGAGCGAGGTCTTCGCGGCGTCCAGGAAGATCTCGTTGTACGAGTTGGAGTTCGCGTCGATCCAGTCCAGCTTGTAGTTCATGCTGGTCAGCACCTCTTCGAGCTTCGCGAGGTAGCGGAACTCGCCGAAGAAGATGAGCCCCTTGACGTTCGCGGCCTTGATCGCCTGCGCGTAGGGGGTCCAGTCCGGCACGCCGGAGATCGGGTACAGATCGCTGTAGGCGATCGTCGCGCCCGCGGCCTTGAGCGACTCGGTGAGCTTCTCGCCCATCACCTTGGTGATCGGGTTGTCGCCGTTGATCATGCCGATCGCGCCCTTGGAGTCCGGGTACGCGGTGTTGATCAGCCAGTCCTGGAACCCGGTGTAGGGGTTCACGTTCTCCGACATCGTCGAGCCCGCGTTCAGCTGCAGGTCCGAGCCGGTGTTCGCGGTCTGGGTGACCTGCGCCGGGAACTCGGGGAGCAGGCAGTTCAGCCGGTCCTTGACGCCGAGCCCGTCCAGCGCGGCGCTGCCGCCGACCAGGAAGAAGTCCTCACGACAGGCTTCCAGCATGCGCTGGCGCACCTCCATGAGCTTGGCGTCGCGCAGGTTCGTGGAGATCTTGCGGCCGTTGATGCCGCCCGCGGCGTTGCACCAGGAGGTGAAGACCTTCGCGGCATCCACGAAGTCGGGGTTCTTGGTGAAACCGATGTCGGAGAAGACGCCGACCTCGATCTCGGTGTCGGAGACGCCCTGGGCCGACGAGGCCCCGGGGCTGCCCGGCTTGCAGACATCGCTCAGGGAGCCGAAGTCACCGGAGGCTGCCGGGGCGTTGCCACCGCCGGTCGGGGTCTCCTCGCGGGAGCCGCCTTCACGACCGCACCCCGCTATCAGGAGCGCGATCGCCATCAGGGCGACGACTGTTCGCTGCGGTTTCACCGTGGTCCTCCTCTGCCGCTGCACTGCAACGGAAACTATCTTCTCAGATTTGGATAATCAATATCTGATTTTGCGAGAGTGCCACTATGCATGGTGCACGCCGAGCGCCCGGCCGGCTCGACCCGCGACCGACGTTGACAGGGCCCCGCCTGCATGGAAATCTACTAGTTGGATTTTGAGAACGTAATTCTCCTTGCAGGAAAGGAAGGTGCCGCCGATGACTGTGCTGACGCTCGAGGCGGCTGGGCTGCTCGATGTCGACTCCGGTGAGATCGTCCGGCCCGGCATCCTGCACATCGAAGGCGATCGGATCGTCGGGGTCGGCGGTCCGGCGCGGGGTGAGGTCGTCGATCTCGGCGATCTCATCCTGCTGCCGGGGTTGCTCGACATGGAGGTCAACCTGCTGATGGGCGGGCGCGGCGAGACCGGGCTCTCCTCCAGCGTGAAGGACGACCCGGCGCTGCGCGTGCTGCGCGCCGTCGGCAACGCGCGGCGCACGCTGCGCGCGGGGTTCACCACGGTGCGCAACCTCGGGCTCTTCGTCAAGACCGGTGGCTACCTGCTGGACGTCGCGCTCGGCAAGGCGATCGACCAGGGCTGGATCGAGGGGCCGCGGATCGTGCCCGCCGGGCACGCCATCACCCCCACCGGCGGGCACCTCGACCCGACCATGTTCGCCGCGTTCGCCCCCGACGTGCTCAAGCTGACCGTCGAGGAGGGGCTCGCCAACGGCGTCGACGAGGTGCGCAAGGCGGTCCGCTACCAGATCAAGCACGGCGCGCAGCTGATCAAGATCTGCGTCTCCGGCGGGGTCATGTCGCTCACCGGCGCGCCCGGCGCGCAGCACTACTCGGACGAGGAGCTGCGCGCCATCGTCGACGAGGCGCACCGCCGCGGGCTCAGGGTCGCCGCGCACACGCACGGCGCGGACGCGGTCAAGCACGCCGTCGCGGCCGGTATCGACTGCATCGAGCACGGCTTCCTGATCGACGACGAGGCCATCGACCTCATGGTCGAGCACGGCACCTGGCTGGTGCCGACCACCCGGCTCGCCGACGCCATGGACGTGTCGAAGGCCGAGCCGGAGCTGCAGGCCAAGGCCGCGCTGATGTTCCCCAAGGCCCGCACCTCGGTGCTGGCCGCGTACAAGGCCGGGGTGAAGATCGCCGTCGGCACCGACGCGCCCGCGATCCCGCACGGCCGCAATGCCGACGAACTGGTGGCGCTGGTGGAGCGCGGGCTGCCCGCGGTGGACGTGCTGCGCGCGGCCACGATCCGGGGCGCCGAGCTGATCGGCGTCGAGGATCGCGGACGGCTCGCCGAGGGGTTGCTGGCCGACGTGATCGGCATCCCCGGCGACCCGATCGAGGACATCACGCTCACCAGGGACGTGCGGTTCGTGATGAAAGGCGGAAAGATCCATGTCCAGAAGTGACGACCTGCTGGAGATCCAGCAGACGCTGGCCCGGTACGCGGTGACCATCACCAAGGGCGACATCGACGGGCTGCTCGCAGTCTTCACCCCGGACGGCAGCTACAGCGCCTTCGGCGACACCTACACCCTCGACCTCTTCCCCGACCTGGTCGCGGCGGCGCCGAAGGGGCTCTTCCTGACCGGGCTCCCGGTGCTGGAGATCGACGGCGACACCGCCGCGGGCACCCAGCCGCTCTGCTTCATCGACCAGAGCACGCACGACATGCGCATCGGGTACTACACCGACGCGCTGGTGCGCACCGCGGACGGGTGGCGGATCAAGACGCGGCGGATGACCTTCATCCGGCGCAGCGGGGATCACGACTCCGGGATTCCGCACGCCTTCGAGCGCACCAAGGGATGAGCGCCGACGCGAGGTCGGCGGGCGGGAGCGGAGCCGCCGCGGGCGCGGACTTCACCGGTGACCGGGGCGTCGCGGAGTTCCGCGCGGCGCTGCGGGCCTGGTTGGCGGCGAACGATCTCACCCCCGGGCCGGATCATTCGCTGGACGGGCAGGTCGAGCAGCTGCTGCGGGTGCGGAGCGCGCTCTTCGACGCGGACTGGATCCGCTACGGCTGGCCCGCCGAGGTGGGCGGGCTCGGCGGCCCGGCCGCGCTGCGCGCCGTGCTCGGCGAGGAGATCGCCTCCCGCGACCTGGCCGAGCCGGGCATCTGGTCGATGATCGAGGTGCTCGCGCCGACCATGATCTCCTACGCCCGCCCGGAGCTGGCCGCCGAGATGGTGCCGCTGCTGCTCTCCGGCCGCGAGCAGTGGTGCCAGGGCTTCTCCGAGCCCGGCTCGGGCAGCGACCTGGCGTCGCTCAGCACCAAGGCCGTCCCCGACGGCGACACCTGGGTGGTCTCCGGGCAGAAGGTCTGGACCAGCCTGGCGCAGTACGCGGCCCGCTGCGTCCTGCTCACCCGCACCGGGCCCGGCCACGACGGGATCACCGCGTTCTTCGTCGACATGGACTCCCCCGGCATCACCGTCCGCCCGCTGCGCACCATGCACGGCGTCGACGAGTTCGCCGAGGTGTTCTTCGACGACGTGGTCGTCCCCGCCGACCGCATGCTCGGCAACCCGGGCGACGGCTGGCGGGTCGCCATGGACCTGCTCCCGCACGAGCGCTCCACCTGCTTCTGGCACCGCATCGCCTACCTCTTCACCCGGCTGGACCAGGTGCTCGAGCAGACCACGCAGACCGACGACGCCGCGCTCGGCGCCGCCTACCTGGCGCTGCACCAGGTGCGCAGCCGCTCCCGCGGCACCCAGCGCAACCTCGCCGCCGGCGCCAGGCTCGGCCCGGAGACCTCGATCGACAAGGTGCTGCTCGCCTCCGCCGAGCAGCGGCTCTTCGACACCGCGCGGGAGCTGCTGCCCGGCGCGGTCGAGCTGGACGACGGGCCGTGGCGCACCGAGTTCCTGTACTCGCGGGCGGCCACCATCTACGGCGGCACCGCCGAGATCCAGCGCAACATCATCGCGCGCCGCCTGCTCGACCTCGGAAAGGAGTAGGCGTGACCCTGGACGCCGCCGAACTGGCGATGCTCACCGACACCCTGCGCCGCACCCTGTCCCGCGCCTCCGGCCAGGAGCTGGTCACCGCGCTCGGCGAGCTCGGCTGGCCCGACCTGCTCGACGACGCGCCGGAGCTCGCCGTGCCGCTGGTCTTCCGGCTGCTCGGGGAGACCGGTGCGCACGCCCCGCTGCTGCTCGACGTGCTCAGGCACGCGGGCGCCGCTCCCTCGGCCCTGCCCTTCGCGGGCGGGCGGTGGGTGGAGTGGGCCGAATCGCCCCCGGCGGGCGGCCCCGGCGCGAACAGCCGGAACTCGGGCGGACCCGGCGCGAACAGCCGGAACTCGGGTGGGGCAGGCGCGGACGGGCACCGGCCCGACGGCGAAGGGACGGGCGACGGACACCCTCCCGGTTCGGTGGACGAGGCGCTGCCGCTGCGCGCGGTCGCGGCGGGGGCGACGCTGCCCGCGCACGCGCTCGCCGAGGGGCGCCGGGCGCTGGGCTGGTGGCTGCTCGGCACCGGCCACGCCATGCTCGCCCTCGCCCGCACGCACGTGCTGGAGCGCACCCAGTTCGGCCGCCCGCTCGCCTCGTTCCAGGCGGTCAGGCACCGCCTCGCCGAAACCCTCGTCGCCCTGGACGGCGCCGAGGCGGCGCTGCTCGTCGCCGACGAGGCGGCCGCGGCCGCGCGGCAGCCCAACGGCGACAATGCGACCGGCGTCTCCCCCGCGGGCAATGGCGGTGGCACGCCGACGGTGCACGGCCTCGAGCCGGCCGAGGCGGCGACGCACGCCGCGCTGCTGGCGAAGGCCGCGGCCGGGCAGGCGGGGCTCACCGCGGCCAGGCACTGCCAGCAGGTGCTCGGCGGCATCGGCTTCACCGCCGAACACGCACTGCAGAGCCACGTGCGCCGCACCCTGGTGCTGGACGGACTGCTCGGCAGCACACGGGAACTCACCCGCGAGGCGGGCGCCTACATCAGGAAGTCCGGCGCGGCCCCCCGGCTCGCCCAGCTCTGACCCGCGCCAGGATCGGGCTCGCCGCCGCCGTGCCGAGCGGATATCGACATCGCTATCCCGTTGCGCGAACGCGTATTTCGTGCCCCCGGCGGTGGGCCGCTAGCGTCGGAGCCATGGAGTGGAGTCTGCGCTCGGCAGAAGAGCTTTCAGCCGCCCTGCGGGCGGGCAAGGTGACCTCGGTGGAGCTCACCGACGAGGCGATCGCCCGCATCGAACGCGACGACGAGGCGATCAACGCGATCTGCGTCCCGGATTTCGACCGGGCGCGGACCGCGGCGCACCGCGCGGACCAGGCGCGGGCCCGCGGCGAAATGCGGCCGCTGCTCGGTATTCCGGTCACGGTCAAGGAGTCCTACGACATCGCCGGGTTGCCGACGACCTGGGGCATACCCGCGCACCGGGACCACGTACCGGCCCAGGACGCGGTACAGGTGTCGCGGCTGAAAGCAGCAGGCGCGGTGATCCTCGGCAAGACCAACGTGCCGTTCATGCTGCGCGACATCCAGACCTTCAACGACATCCACGGCACCACCCGCAATCCGTGGGACCACGACCGCACCCCGGGCGGGTCCTCCGGCGGTTCGGCCGCGGCTCTCGCGGCCGGCTTCGGCGCGCTGTCCATCGGCTCCGACCTCGCCGGCTCACTGCGCACCCCCGCCCATTTCTGCGGCGTCTACGCCCACAAACCGACCCTCGGGCTGGTACCGACCCGCGGCATGGCCGCCCCGCCCGCGCCCGCGCTGCCGACCGACCTCGACATCGCCGTCGCGGGGCCGATGGCGCGCACCGCCGGTGACCTCGCGCTGCTGCTCGACGTGATGGCCGGACCCGACCCGCTCACCAACGGCATCGCCTACCACCTCGCCCTGCCACCCGCGCGGCACGAGCGGCTCGCCGACTTCCGCGTCCTGATCGTCGAGGACCACCCCCTCATCCCGACCGGCTCGGCGGTGCGGGCAGGCGTGAACCGGGTCGCCGAGGCACTCGCCGACGAGGGCGCCCGCGTCGAACTACACAGCCCGCTCCTGCCCGACCTGACCGAAGCGGCGACGCTCTTCCTGCTGCTGATGCTGTCGAACGCAGGCGCAGGTCTCCCCACCGAGGTCTACGAACAGCTACAGACCGGCGCCGCCGCCATCGGCGCGGACGACCGCAGCCTGGACGCGGCACGAGCGCGCGGCCTGACCCTCAGCCACCGCGACCGGGTCCAGGCGGACAACCGCCGCGAACTCCACCGTCACGGATGGCGGCAGCTCTTCGCCGAGTTCGACGCCGTGGTGTGCCCGATCACGCCGACCCCCGCCTTCCCGCACGACCACAGCGGCGGTCTGGAGGACCGGCACATCGACATCGACGGCATCGCACACCCGTACTTCGATCAGCTCGTCTGGGCCGGGGTGGCCGGCATGCCCGGCCTGCCCGCCACCGCCATCCCCGCAGGCCGGTCTCCGGAAGGGCTGCCGGTCGGCGTGCAACTCATCGGCCCGATGTTCGAAGACCACACCCCGTTGCGGCTGGCCGAACTCCTCGAGCGGAAGATCGGCGGCTTCTCGGCACCGCGGTAGCCCGCACCGCCGGGGACGTCCCCCCGACACCGGAACGCCCGGTACCGGAGCAATCTCCGGTACCGGGCGATCGGCGGACCCGACGGGTCAGCAGGCGGTCGAGGTGCCGCCCTGGATGGCGATCAGCGCGCAGAAGGTGGCCGAGGCGACCTTCCAGGTGCTGCCCTCCTTCACCGCCTGCCCGGTCTGGTCCGGGAGCACCGGCGCACCGTTGATCAGCAGCGAGTAGCCGACATCGGCATTGCTCGCGTCGACCAGCTTGATCGCGCCCACCGAGACCGTGGTGCCCTGGCCCTGCGGGTTGCTCGCCTGCGCCTGCAGGATCTGCAGGAAGGCATCACCGCTCTGCACCTGCGCGGCCCGCTTGTCGGCGGGCTGCGTGGCGTCGAAGAAGGTGGTGTAGGCCTGGGTGATCGCCTGCGTGGTCGCCGCGTCGGCGGTGGCGGGCGCGGCCGTCGTGGTAGCGGCGGCCTTGGTGCTCGTGGCCGCGTCGGACTCGTCGTCCGAGCCGCAGCCGACCAGCACGGCGGACGCGACGACCGCGAGACCGATACACGCTGTTGCCTTGCGGAAGAGGGATTCGCGCATGAAACTTCCTCGTTTCAGGGGGAGGGAACGGACGATTTCCGGACCTACTGCATCTTGGCCTTCATATCGTCCAGATGAACCAGAACCGGGAAACCGTTGACGCTCAACGCGTTCCCGTGCCCGGTCTGATGGGAGTCGAACACCGACTGGATGGCCGCGTAGAAGCCCTGCACGTCCAGTGTCTGGTTGACGGCCCGTTTGGCCTGGCGCAGGCCGAAGGCGGGCATGGTCGCGATGTGCGCGGCCAGTTGCCTGGTGTGCGAGTCGAGCTCGTCCCGCGGCACCACGGTGTTCACCATGCCGGTCTGGCGCGCCTCCTCGGCGGTGACCGGACGGCCGGTGAACAGGATCTCCTTCGCCTTGCGAGCGCCGAGCTCCCAGGTGTGGCCGTGGTATTCGACGCCACCGATCCCCATCATCACCACGGGATCGGAGAACAGCGCGTCCTCGGCGGCCACGATCAGGTCGCAGGGCCAGCACAGCAGCAGGCCACCGGCGATACACCGGCCCTGCACCGCCGCGATGGACGGTTTGGGCACGTTGCGCCAGCGCAGCGAGTACCCGAGGTACCGCTGCGACTCGGAGCCGTAGATCTGCTCCAGCGTGATCTTGTCCGTCCAGCCCTTGCCTGCCTTGAGATCGTGCCCGGAGGAGAAATGTTTGCCCTCCGCCCTGAGCACGATCACCGCGACCCCCGTGTCCTCGGCGGCGCGGGTCCACGCGGCGTCGAGTTCGTCCAGCAGCTCACCGTTCTGGGCGTTGGCCACCTCGGGCCGGTCCAGGGTGATGGTGGCGATGCGGTCCGCGACTTCGTAACGGATGTACAAGACGTGCTCCTTGCCGCCGGGGTGCGATTCAGCGAGAATAACATTCTCACTTGCGGAAGTAATAGTCTCTACAAAGAGGAAACATGCGTACCGTGACGGCACTGTCGCATGACGTTCTCCGGTACAGTGCATTCATGTTCTCTTCATATGACCGGGGATCGAGGTGCCCGTGACCAGCCCGAGCGAGAAGCCGGCCTGGAAGCAGCGCGCGATCGAGCGGTCGCTACGCTCGGCGAAGCTACGCGCGGAGGAGCGCGTGCAGCGTTTCCTCGACGCCGCCCAGGCCATCATCACGGAGAAGGGAAGCACCGACTTCACCGTGCAGGAGGTCGTCGACCGCTCCCGCCAGTCGCTGCGCAGCTTCTACCTGCAGTTCGACGGCAAACACGAGCTGCTGCTCGCGCTCTTCGAGGACGCGCTGGCGCGCACCTCCGAGCAGCTGCGCGCGGCCGCCGACGGCCAGACCGACCCGATGGACAAGCTCCAGGTCGCGGTCGAGCTGCTCTTCGAGCTGTGCCGGCCGGATCCGGCCGCGCAGCGCCCGCTCTTCACCGACTTCGCCCCGCAGCTGCTCGTCTCGCACCCGGGTCACGTCAAGGTGGCGCACGCGCCCATGCTCGCGCTCTTCACCGAATTGATGGACCAGGCCAAGGAGAAGGGCGAGCTGGGCCAGGACATGAACTCCCGCCGCACCGCCGCCATGGTGATGCAGACGGTCATGTTCACCGCCCAGTCCACCGGCGCGGTGGACGAGGAGACGCAGCACCCGATCACCGCCACCGAGGTGTGGAACTTCTGCGCGCACGGTTTCGCGCGCGGGTAGCAAGGAATCAGTCCCCGGGTCCGGACACGGTGAGGGTGTCCGGTGGGCCGCCGGAGAGAACGAACGCACGCGTGAGCGAGCGGAGGGACGCCGCCCTCCGCTCGCTCACCCGTTTCAGGGGGCGGGGACCTCGATCACGGTCGCCGACCCCATGCCGCCGCCCGCGCAGAGCGCCGCGATGCCGAAGCCGCCGCCGCGGCGGCGCAGCTCGTGCACCAGCGTGACGATCATGCGGGCGCCGGTCGCCGCCACCGGGTGGCCGAGCGAGCACCCGCTGCCGCTGTAGTTCACGATCTCCGGATTCAGGTCGAGCGCCTTGATGGTGGCGATCGGCACCGAGGCGAACGCCTCGTTGATCTCGATCAGCTTCACCTGCCCGAGCGTGATCCCCGCTCGCCGCACCACCTTGGTGATCGCCTCGATCGGGGCGAGCCCGGTGACCGCCGGGTCGACGCCGACCGACGCCCAGGCCCGGATGTAGCCGAGCGCGGGCAACCCCAGCTTGTCGCTGGCGATGGCGAGCGCGGCCGCGCCGTCGTTGGCGCCGGAGGCGTTGCCCGCGGTGATCGAGAAGCCCTCGATCTCCGGGTGCAGCACCTTGAGCGAGGCCAGCTTCTCCAGGCTGGTCTCCCGGCGCGGGTGCTCGTCGGTGTCGAAGAGGCCGTGCGGGGTCTCGATCGGGACGATCTCCTCCTTGAAGCGCCCCTCGTCGATCGCGGCGATGGCATTGCGGTGCGAGCGCAGCGCCCAGGCGTCCTGCTCCTCGCGGGTGAGCCCGGCGCGCACCGCGGCGTTCCAGCCCACCGTGATGGACATGTCCATGGCAGGGGCGTCCGGGCGGTCCGGGTGGCTGGGCGAGGTCCACGGGTCGATCCACTCGTCCTCGCCGACCTTGAAGCGGGCGCGCGGTGCGGTGGAGTCGCTGTTCACGCCGCCCGCGATGATCAGCTCGTCCATCCCGGACCTGATGCCCGCCGCCGCGGACTGCACCGCGGCCATCCCGGCCGCGCAGTGCCGGTTCTGCGCCAGCCCCGGCGCCGTGGTGAGCCCGGCGGTGACCGCCGCGTGCCTGGCCAGCACGCCGCCGCCGTAGCGGCCCTCACCGAGGATGACGTCGTCGATCCGGCCTGCTTCCAACCCTTCGGCGGCGGCGCTCACCACGTGCTTGGCCAGGTCGAAGGCGTTGGTGTCGCGCAGCGTCCCCTTCCTGGCGGTACCGATCGGTGTCCGCAGCGCGGAGACGATGACGGCTTCGGGCATGGAGGGCCTCCCCGGCTCGATGTGAGAATAGTATTCTTTGTATTCGAGAGTACGACTTGCGAGAAGGGATTGCGACATGCAGATCGATGGAGGCTCCGCGCTCGTCGTCGGCGGTACCGGTGGGCTCGGCGAGGCGACCGTGCGGAGGTTGCACGCCGCGGGCGCGCGAATCGTCGTGGCCGACGTGGCCGACGACAAGGGCAAGGAGCTCGCGAGCGAACTCGGCATCCGCTACGTGCACACCGACGCCACCGACGAGGACTCGGTGCGCGCCGCCGTCGAGGAGGCGGAGTCGCTCGGCCCGCTGCGCATCGCGGTCGACACCCACGGCGGCCCCGCCACCGGCGGGCGGCTGATCGGCAAGGACGGCAAGGCGCTCGCGCTGGACGGCTTCCGCACCACGATCGAGTTCTACCTGACCGCGGTCTTCAACGTGCTCCGGCTCTCCGCCGAGGGCATCGCCCGCAGCGAGCCGCTGGAAGAGGGTGCCCGCGGCGTCATCGTCACCACCTCCTCGATCGCCGGCTACGAGGGCCAGATCGGCCAGCTGCCCTACGCCGCCGCCAAGGGCGGCGTCGCCGCCATCACCCTGGTCGCCGCCCGCGACCTCTCCCCGCTCGGCATCCGCGTCGTCTCCATCGCCCCCGGCACCATCAACACCCCCGCCTACGGGCAGAACGCCGACAAGCTCGAGGCGTACTGGTCCCCGCAGATCCCGTTCCCCAAGCGGATGGGGCGCTCGGACGAGTACGCGAAGCTCGCGGTGAGCATCATCGAGAACGATTACTTGAACGGTGAGGTCATCCGCCTGGACGGCGCCCTGCGCTTCCCCCCGCGCTGACGGCCCCCGGACCGCGAAAAGCCCTCGGCGCGGTGCGCCGAGGGCCTCCCGTGTTGTTCGAGTCGATCAGACAACCGCCGCCGCTCGGCTGGCATTGGAGTGGATCGCGGTGCCGACCTGCGTCACCAGCGCGTGCGGCAGATCGTGCCCCATGTCCGGAAGGGGCAGGTAGGTCGAGCCCGCGATGGCGGCATGGGTGGCCGCACCGCCCGCGATCCCGATCAGCGAATCCTCGCCGCCGTGGATCACCAGCGCGGGCACCCGCACACCCCGCAGGCCAGGGGTGCGGTTGGGCGCCATGAGGGCCGCGCTGATCTGCCGGACCGAGCCCTCGGGGTGCCGAGCGCGATCGTAGGCGCGGGTGGCCAGGTCGAGCCGACGCGCACGGTCGGCCTCGGCGTGGGTCTTGGAGCCGATGAGCGCGTACAGCGCCGCGGTCTGCGCGATCGCGGCGTCACGGTCCTCGGGCAGCTTCTTGACCAGCTCCTGCAGCACCTCACCGTCGGCCATGCCGATCGACACGTGCGGGGTGCTCATGATCGAGCACAGCGACAGCACCCGCGAGGCGTTCTCGATCGCGAGCAGCTGGGCGACCATCCCGCCCATCGAGGCGCCGACGACGTGCGCGCGTTCGATACCGAGGTGGTCGAGCAGCTCTACGGTGTCGCGCGCGATCGCCCGCAGAAAGTACTGCCGCGGCGCGTCCTTCCATTCGGTCAGCCCGCTGTCGCGATTGTCGGGCCGGATCACCCGGTACCGCTCGCCCAGCTGGTCGACGATCTCCTGGGGCCAGTGGATCAGCTGCGAGCTGAGGCCCATGATCAGCAGCAGCGGTTCTCCCGCCGGATTTCCCTCGTCGCGAAAACACATCCGGACTTCGGACAGCTCAGCGAACTGGTCACGCTCTTCGTTCATGACACCCTCCCGAAACTGTGGTCGGTTAGCAAACCTGTGGCAAGCCGGGTCGTGATCTGAAACGTGGAGCGAGAAGATACTAAACGGTCCAGAGTCTCCTGGTGCAGCCATTCGGCATCATCGGGGCAAACATGCGGCGTAGACCGCTGAAAATGGCTGAGCCGGGCCGCATGTGCAGACTTACCTGTTCGCCGTGAGCTTGGCGATGACAGCGTGGAATTCCGGATTCTGGAACGAGAGTGCTCCGTCGCGTTCGCGTAGTCCAGGGCAGCCGGCACGGCGGCCTCCATGCAGGTTCAACAGCCGCTTGATGCTCTCGACCGCCTGCTCGCGAAGCTCGCGGCGAGCATTATCGAGACCGGTGCCGAAGGGGAATCGCTGCCCCCGTCCCGAACCATCGCAGCTCGATTCCGAGGGTCCGGCTGAGCAGGCGGGCGGGGACCGGGATCGGCCGGGTCAGCACGATCTCGGCGCGGTTGTCCGGGGTGGCCGCACAGTGATCCGCAGCTCGTTCGGGCGTCGACACCGGGCGATCGGCGCAGAGTACGCCGGGTGTCGGAGCCCGATGCCCGCTCGAAATCGTGACAGGCGAGAGCGCATCTGCTCGAATGGTGAGCGACCGTGGATTCCAGCGGTCATGGCCTGGCGGGGGGCGGGGGCGGATCGTGGATGCGATGCACACAACCGGCTGGTTGCGGCGCGACGAGGGCACACCGACGACGCGCTCGATCGGGCAGGTGGTGCGCGAGTACCGGCTCGCGGCGGGCGCCAATCAGGGCACGGTGGCCGAGGCTTTGGGGCTGACCCAGCAATTTCTGAGCCAGGTCGAGAAGGGCAGTCGGAAGGCGACGCTCGAGCACCGTCGCGGCTTCGCCCGGGTCCTCGGGATCCCTCCGGAAGAACTCGGGCTCGCGCACCCGGCACGCGGGCGGGTGTTCACCGAGGCCGACCCCTCGGTTGCCGCGAGTCGAGGTCGGTGGCGAGCTCAGCGACACTGGCTCAACAGCCACCGCAGTGAACTGGCACGGGTGGCGACCCGGTACTACGACGTCGACTGCCGCCTGCCGCGGACCTCGCTGATCAGCGGCGATGGATGGGTGCCCGCCGCTCCCGTGGAGCTGGACTCGATTCGGCTCCACCTCGACGAGCAGCCCCGGACCACCGAGGTCACCGGAGCCGAGCAACAGACCCGGCCCGTCCGTCCACTGCGCCTCCGGGATATCCGCTTCGAGACCTACTCCGCCGCGGTACGGCACCTCGATCCGCCGCGCCTCTTCGAGTCGCGGCCGAGCTACCGCTATCTCGGTGGAACCATTGCCGATGGATCCATGAGTTTCGGGCTCGCCGCCTACTTCGACAAACTCGATGTCAGTGAAGCACTCGCTCACGAAACGGCGGCGGCCTGCCTGGCTCGTCCCGACACGGATGTGTCCGATCTCCGAGATGCTCTACCGTTCCGTGAGCTCGTCGGTGACCCGTTCGATGCCGTGCGGCGTGCCGTCATCCCAGCGATCACAACCCTGACGATCCGGCTCCGCCGATTCCCGCAACCACCGTCGTTCCTTCTGCACTGGCGAGATCCGGATCGGGTCGCGACGGCGGCAGGCGTCTACGACGTGATTCCGGCGGGCGAGTTTCAGCCTTCCGGGGTAGCCCTGTGGGACCGCCACAACGACTTCTCCCTCTGGCACAACATTGTCCGCGAGTACTCCGAGGAACTGCTCGGCCGCCCGGAACACGACGGCACTCGGAGCACTCCGATCGATTACGCGAACTGGCCGCTCTTCCAGAGCCTGGGAGCTGCCCGCGCCCGCGGGACGATGAGCGTGCACCTGCTCGGTTTCGGGCTCGACGCGCTGACGCTGGCGGCCACCCTGCTGACCGTGGTCGTGATCGACGACGATGCCTTCGATGACATATTCGGCTCCGCGGTGCGCTTCAACGAAGAGGGCGAGATCGTCGGTATCGGAGACGGCCGCGGTGCCGACGGAGTGCCATTCACGCGTGAAGCGGTGACGCGAATGCTCGACACGGAACCCATGGCCGCACCGGGAGCCGCGTGCCTGGCGCTGGCGTGGCAACATCGACACAGCTTGATCGGCTGAGATGAACCGGGAGGGCCCAATGCACTCGCGCGCATTGACCGAGAGCGAGCAGGCGTGGCTTCGATCCCGTTCCTACCTGCGTGAGAACCGGCTCGAACTCGATCGCGCTGCTGCGGCTCAATTCCCGGAGTTGCACCGGGTAGCGGGATCCGCACTTCTCGCACGGTGTGAGTGGCTGCTGACCGCCCCGCTTCCCCTGCACGACATCGTGCTGCAGGGGCAGTTCGACAAACCTGATATCTCCGCGCCAGTTCTTCGGAGTTCCGCGTTGCCGACCCGCGACGACGGCCCGCCGTACGAGAAATACTCGGCGGCGGTGCAGGAGATAGCGGCACCGGCGGTGTTCGAGAATCGTCCGACCTACCGGTTGCTTCGCGCCGAGCTGGCAGGCGGTGATCCGGTTCTCGAATTCGGGCTCGGACACTACTTCGACAGCGTCGACGTGGGCGAGGCCGCTGCCCACGAATTCGCGGTGGCCTACCGTGACGGAGTCGCCGAACCCGGGGTGCGTACGGCGATCACCGACCCGTGCGATCTACGGCAGCGTCACGCGAACCTCGCGATCAGCACCGTGACCATCCGTCGTGATACTCGCACCGGCGAGCGTGAGTTCCTTTTGCACTGGCGCGATCCCCGCAAGACCGGGCATGCGGGTGGCCTGTACCAGGTCGTACCCGTCGGCGTCTTCCAGCCCTCCGGGTACGCGGCCTGGAACACCGGCAACGACTTCTCGCTGTGGCACAACATGATCCGGGAGTTCGCGGAAGAACTGGGCGGTGCCGATGAAGACCACGGCAGCGAGCAAGCCCCGATCGACTACCGATCGTGGGACTTCGCGCGGCGAATCGACCAAGGAATCGACGCGGGGACGATCGAAGCGTACTGCCTCGGGCTGGGCGTGGACCCCACGAGTTTCGCCACCGACCTGCTGACGGCCGTCGTCATGGACGGACCGGTCTTCGATGATCTTTTCGGCGACATACCGGTCGACAACGACGAGGGCCGGGTGCTCGAGTTGCAGCCCTTCACAGTGGAGCACGTTCGTCGGCTCTGCGCCGAACACCCGATCCAGGCCGCTGGCGCGGCCGCTCTCGAGTTGGCCATCACCGGCGTGCGTTGACCGGAATACAGCGACCTGTTGTACAACACCAGGTTGTTGTTGCTCCGACCGTCTCCGGAGCCACGCTGGTGGAGTGAACATTTCGGAGACGAGCGACCTATTGCACCACGCTCTCGATCTCGGGCTGGAATTCAAGACGCGCTCGGCGATCTTCGGCCGGCG
Organism: Nocardia sp. NPDC057227; assembly: GCF_042669725.1. Taxonomy (NCBI): domain Bacteria; kingdom Bacillati; phylum Actinomycetota; class Actinomycetes; order Mycobacteriales; family Nocardiaceae; genus Nocardia; species Nocardia sp. NPDC057227. Next base: position 104,238 of record NZ_JBHUXA010000007.1, read on the forward strand.
TGATTCCGCCGAAGCGATCCGCGACCTGCTACTCACCGACCTTCCGAACATGCCGGCCGAGGCGGGAGCGATACTCGACGACTTCCGCGAGCAGATACTGCCGCTGTGCAAGAACGAGGCGTCACCACGCTTCCTCGGATTCGGCGACACCGGCGACGATCCGCTCGCACTGGCAGGCAGCCTGCTGGCCACCCTGACCCAGCAGAACCTGATCAATCAGTCGTTCGACAGTCCGAGCGCGACCTTCATCGACATCGCGGTACTCCGTTGGCTGCGCGAACTTCTCGACTATCCGAACCCGGACGTCGGCGAGGTCCGGACGGTGTGGGATGTCGGTGGCATGATCACGCCGGGCGGGACGACCAGCAATGCTGTGGCGATGATGCTCGCCCGGGAGGCCAAGACACCGGGGACCATGCAATCCGGTGTCACCGATCCCGGCCGCTTCGCGATCGTGGTTCCGGAGGGGATCGGGCACTACAGCGTCCGGGCAGCCCTGACCTGGATCGGCTGCGGCGCGCAGATCATCGAAGTGCCGACGACAGGGTTCCGTTATGACAAAGCCGAACTCGCGCGAGCGCTCCGGTGTCACCGCGATCGGGTGATGGCAGTGGTGGCCTACGCCGGCGATAGCCGGACCCAGACCATCGACGATCTGCGGTCGATCCATGACCTCGTCCGGGCGATCGACCCGACGATCTGGCTGCACGCGGACGCGTGCTGGGGGCTGCTCGCGGCGTTATCGCCGACCTTGCGGCAGAAGATCGACGGTATCGCGGATTTCGACAGCATCACCGTCGACCCACACAAGATCCTTGCCGTGCCCTACAGCTCGAGTGGCCTTCTGGTTCGTGACCCCAGCGTTGTCCGGAGCATTTCCACCCATTCCGATCTGATCATGCAGGAGGACTTCGCTTTCGGGCAGATCACACCCTTTCTCGGAACCCGGGAATGGACCTCGTTGAAGCTCTGGATGATGTTGCGCGGTCGAGGTCGCAGCGGCCTGGCTCGGCTCGCCGAACGGCGCTGCGAATCCGCGCAGCGGTTCGCCGAATTGGTGGACGCTCAGCCACGGCTGGTCCGCCTCAATGACCCGGACCTGGCAGCGGTCGTCTTCGCATATCTGCCGATCGGGATCGAGGCCGGGCAGGTGGGCCGCCGCGCACTCGATCGCATCAACGATCTCAACCTGGCGATCCACGCACGAATGCTGACCGAGGGCAGGTGGCATCTCCATCAGTTCACGATGCGGGACGACCTGGGCCGGCTGCACGGCGGCGCGACCCTCCACCCACTGCGGTTCATGGCAGGCAATCCGGCCGCTACCGAGACACATATGCACGAACTCCTGGCGTACCTGACCATTCTCGTCCGCGAGATCGAGGGTGACGACGCATGAGGGATGCCGGATTTCGCGCGGTATACGAAGCCGCGGGCATGTACGACAAGCTGTTGCTGCCGCACTACTTCGGTGGCGTCGAGGACGTCGACCTGGTCAGTAGCTGGCTGAACGAGAACTACGGCGCGCCGACCTCAGCCCTCGACGTGGCCGAGTTCGGATGCGGCACCGGTCGAATGACCGAAGCGCTGGCACCCTTCGCTCGAAATCTGGTACTCGCCGACAACAGCGAAGTGATGGTTTCGGCGGTAGCCCGCAAATTTCCGGATGCGCAGACGTTCTGCGGGGATACCAGCGACGTCACCACGTCGTTGCTCGCAGCAGGCCGAGCACAGAGCTTCGACCTGGTGACCGCATTCTGGTCACTGACCTACCCGATCGGCGAGTTCTTCGAAGAACTGACCGCCGCGGGGGTGCGCTCACATCCGGACCAGGCATCGGCGCGTGGCCGTGCGCACGAATTCGTATCCGGCCTGACACGGCTGGTGGCACCGGGCGGACATCTCCTCGCCATGCTGTTCGATGCCGAAAGCCCGGAGCAGCAGTTGGTCACCCGGGCCTGGGAAAAGGTCGCCCCTTTCCCGGACGGAGACCGCTCCTACACGCGCGACATCGTGATCCACGCTCTTCGCGTCGCGGAGAGTCAGGGAGCGGGCAGACTGACGCACACCCGGCGCGGAGGAGTCGCGTGGGCACCCTCCGGGCATGCGGCCCGCGAGTGGTTCTTCGGAGTTCACTTCAAGCACCACCCACAACTACTCGCCGACGCGGATCTCGCCGCCACGGTGGCGGGCTTCATCGAGCGACACACGATGCCGAACGGTGGAGTCGCGCTACCGAGTGGTGTGCATGTGATCGATTTCTGTGTGGGTGCGCACCCGGAGACATCACTTCCGGACGGAGTACTCGCATGACGCCGGAGCTGTTCTGCGCCGCAGCGCGAATATGCGATGCCTTCACACCCGAGGGAGGGTACGGGTTGATCTACGGATCGCAGGCCGTCGAGCCCGACCGATCCCACGCCGACCTCGACATCGTGCTGGTCGGCGAGGAGCGACCGGGTGCCGCCGCCATGAAGGAACTCGTCGCCGCCGTAACCCGGATCCATAGTGACTTCGATCTACGCGTCGACACCGAGGTCGAGTACGAGACGAAGCTCTTCGCGAGCTACACCGATGTCGACCACGCTGTCGGGCTGCGCTGCTTCCCGAGATCTGCCGGGCGACTTCGCCCCGGCCCGGTCGTCACCGAGAAGGGTTGGCTCAACTCATCCGACTTCGCGCAGCGCTTGGTGCTCAATGCTCTCACCGGTGAGCATCTGTTTCTCGGCGGGAACGTACATCGCTACCGGGTCGATTGCGCGCGAGCTGAGCGCGCGTTGATCCTGCTGGTTTCGTCGATGCTCGGATCCGAGGACTTCGGAGCGCACGAGGCGGTGCGCGCTCTCTCCTGCGGCCCCGACGGTGCAGAGGGCAAGGACTATCTGGGCTACCACCGGAACGCGCGCCTCTACGCGACGGTTCGAGCAGGGCTGGCCCGGCTGAGTCGTCGGGAAGATCGGACCTGCGACAATAACGCCACCAACCCCTCGTGAAAGGAATCACCGGTGAGCCCTGTCGGCATCACACCGCTCCTCGACCGTGTCGCCTCCGCCGTGTCGGAGGCGATCGTGCGAGTCCGTCCGGATATGGCGGATGCGGACCCGGTGGTGCGACGATCCGATCGGGCCGACTTCCAGTCGAATGCCGCGCTTCCGTTGGCGAAGCGGGCCGGGGTGCCGCCGGTCGGCCTGGGCGGCGAACTCGCGCGGTGCCTCGATACCGAGGTGATCGCCGAGGTGGAGGTGTCCGGGCCGGGATTCTTGAACATCACCCTGGCCGACCGGGCCGTCTGGGCGAGCGTCGCGGCGCGGCTGGCCGACGATCGGCTCGGCGTTCCCGTCACCGAGGAGCACCGGCGGGTGGTCATCGACTACTCCGCGCCGAACGTGGCGAAGGAGATGCACGTCGGGCATCTGCGCACCACGATCATCGGGGACAGCCTCGCCCGGATCTTCGGATTCCTCGACGCCGATGTCGTGCGCGCGAACCACCTGGGCGATTGGGGCACGCAGTTCGGGATGCTCATCCAATACATCGATGAGCATCCCGAATCATACTGGCACACAGCCGAACTCGGTTCCGGTGACAGCTCGGTATCGGCGCTGGATCGGCTGTACAAGGCCGCGCGGGCACTCTTCGACTCGGACGCCGAGTTCGCGGACCGGGCCCGCACCCGCGTGGTCGCCCTGCAGGCGGGCGATCCCGCCACCGTCGCGCGCTGGCGCGAGATCGTCGCCGAGTCGGAGCGGGCCTTCGGCGCGATCTACGACCGGCTCGGAGTACTGCTCACCCCGGACGACTACGTCGGTGAGTCGTTCTACAACGACCAGCTCGACGACACCATCGCCGAACTCGTCGGCACAGGGGTGGCGGTTCGGAGTGAGGGCGCCGTGGTCGTGCTCTCCGAGCAGGTCACCGGCCCCGACGACCGGCCCGCCGTGCTGATGGCGCGCAAGCGCGACGGTGGCTACGGCTACGACAGCACCGACCTGGCCACCATCAGGTACCGCATCACGGCGCTCGGCGCCGACCGGCTGCTCTACGTCACCGATTCGCGGCAGGCACTGCACTTCCGGCTGATCTTCGAAACCGCCCGCCGCGCCGGCTGGCTCACCGACGAGATCCGCGTGGACCATGTCTCCTACGGCACCATTCTCGGCCCGGACGGCAAGCCGTTCAAAACCAGGGCGGGCGGCACCGTCCGCCTGCTCGACCTGCTGGACGAGGCCGAAGCGCGGGTCCGCGCCATCGTCGCCGAGAAGAACCCCGAGCTGCCGGAGGCCGAGCTCGACGTCATCTCGCGGCAGGCCGGAATCGGCGCCGTGAAGTACGCCGATCTGTCCACCTCGCGGGTCAAGGACTACACCTTCGACCTCGACCGGATGACCGCGCTGAACGGCAATACCGGCGTCTACCTGCAGTACGCGCACGCACGGGTGCGCGCGATCCTGCGCCGCACCGGAACGGCGGGCGAGGTCGACGAGCGCGCGCCACTGGCACCGGCAGAGCGAGCGCTGGCGCTCGTCCTCGACGGTTACGGGACGGTGCTGGCCGAGGTCGCCGAGACGCTGGAGCCGCACCGGCTCGCGAGCTATCTCTACGACCTCGCGCGAACCTGCACCGGCTTCTACGACGCCTGCCCGGTCGCGACGGCCGACGAGCCCGTGCGCTCGAATCGAATCGCGCTGTGCCTGCTGACAGCCCGAACGCTGGAGATGGGGCTCGGCCAGCTGGGAATCGCGGCGCCGCACCGCATGTGACCCCTACTTCCCCGCGGTGAGCTTCGCGATCGTGGCATGGAAATCCGGGTGCTGGAAGGAGAGGTCCTCGGCGGCGTTGGCGTAGTCGAGTGTGGCCAGCACCGCCCGCTCGAGGTGCAGGTTGAGTAGCCGCTTGGTGCTCTCGACCGCCTGCTGCGGCAACTCCAGAATCCGCTTGGCGGCGGCGAGCGCCTCGGTGAGCGGGTCGGCGACGACGTGGTTCACCAGCCCCATCTCGCGGGCCCGCGCGGCGGGGATCTTGGCGCCGGTGAGCGCGTACTCCTTGGCGAGCAGCAGGCTGGTGTGCAGCGGCCAGGTGAGCGGACCGCCATCGGCGGCGACCAGCCCGACCTGCACGTGCGGGTCCTTGAGGTACGCGGTCTCGGCGATGTAGGCGACGTCGCTCAAAGCAACCAGGCTGCAACCCAGGCCGACGGCGGGGCCGTTCACGGCGGTGACGAGCGGGAGCCGCAGCCGGGCCATGCCGAGCACGATCTCGCGTCCGTGCCGGATCGTCTTGGCGCGCAGCGGCGCGTCCTTGGCCAGCTCGGCGAGGTAGGCGAAGTCGCCGCCCGCGGAGAAGGCCTTGCCCGCGCCGGTGAGCACGGCGACCCTGGCCTCGGGGTCGTCGTCGAGCTGCGGCCAGAGCTTGGCCAGCCCGGTGTGCAGGCTGTCGTTCACCGCATTGAGCGCATCGGGGCGGTTCAGCGTGATGATCCGGAGCGGGCCTTCGGCGTCGACGCGGATCTCGGCGGGCAGGTCGTACATGATCAGGCTCCTAGGTCGAGAATGCGCTGGGCGATGATGTTCTTCTGGATCTGCGAGGTGCCGCCCATGACGCTCTGGGCGCGGCTGTAGAGGTAGTTGCCGAGCATCTCCTCGTCGCCGGTCCCGGCGACGGCGAGCGCGGCGTGCCCGACGGACTGCTCGACCCAGGTCATGAGCAGCTTGTCCAGCGAGCCGTCGGGGCCGTGCGTGACACCGTCGAGCTGTTCGGAGAGCCGGCGCCGGACGTGCAGCCGCAGCATCTCGGTCTGCACGGCGGCCCAGGCCAGTTCGTCCGGCTGCGGGCCGTCCACCCGGGACTGCAGCTGCCGCACCGTCTTCGCGTAGCGGGCGGCGAAGCCGAGGGTGGAGGGCTCGCGTTCGTGGCCGACGACGGTCATCGCCAGTTTCCAGCCGTCGCCGGGTGCGCCGACCATCTGTGCGGCGGGCACCCTGGCACCGTCGAAGAGCACCTGCCCGAATTCCTTGGTGACGCCGCTGATCATGGTGAGCGGGCGCTGCTCGATCCCGGGCTGCTTCATCGGCACGATGAAACCGGAGATGCCGCGGTGCCGCGGGGCGTCGGGGTCGGTGCGGGCCAGCAGCAGGCACCAGTCGGCGACGTCGGAGTAGCTGGTCCAGATCTTGTGGCCGTGCAGGACGTAGTCGTCGCCGTCCCTGGTGGCGGTGGTGCGCAGCGAGGCCAGGTCGGAGCCGGCCCCCGGCTCGCTGAAGCCCTGGCACCAGCGCTGCGTGCCGTCGATCATGCCGGGCAGGAAGCGCTGCTGGATCTCGGGGCTCGCGTGCCTGCCGAGCCCGACCACCAGGTAGCCGAGGCTGGGCCGGGCGGGGGCGCCCGCGGCGGCCAGCTCCTCGTCCAGGATCACGTCGTAGACCGGGGGCAGCGCGTGCCCGCCGAACTCGGCGGGCCAGGAGAGGCCGAAGAACCCGGCGCCGTAGAGCGCGCGGTGCCATTCGCCCGCGCGCGCCCAGTACGCGTCGCCGGAGGACGGGAACTCGCCCGCCACCCCGGCCAGCCAGGTCCGCAGCCGCGCCCGGAACTCGGCCTCCGCGGGCGAATCACGAAAGTCCATGGTCGATCTCCTCCAGACGGACGCCGAACAGTTCGGTCGAGGTGAGCACCCGGCGCAGGAACACGTGCGCGAGGCACTCCCAGGTGTTGCCGATGCCGCCGTGCACCTGGATCGAGGTCTCGCACACGGTGCGCGCGGCGCGGGCGGTGTAGATCTTGGCGATCCGGGCGGCGCGCAGCGCCTCGGCGGGCGGCAGCTCGTCCACCGCCCAGGCGGCGTGCCTGAGCACGCTGATCGAGCCCTCGATCAGCGCCCTGCTCTCCGCGAGCAGGTGCGCGACGGCCTGGTACGAGCCGATGGTGTGGCCGTACTGCTCGCGCATCCGGGCGTACTCGACGGCCAGATCCTGGACGCCGCGCGCGGCGCCGAGCAGGTCGGCGGTGGTCGTGGTGACGGCGAGCGCCTGCCACTGGGTCAGCTGCTCGGGCGAGAGCTCGCCGAGCTGCTCGGTGGCGCCGGTGATCTCGGCCGTGTGCCGGGTCAGGTCGGCGCCGGGCAGCCGCTCCCCCACCTCGGCGGCGAGCAACTGCCGGTCGTCGAGCAGCAGCACCCGCTGCCCGGCGGCATCCGCGGGGCGGTCGGGCTGTTCGCCGCGGGCACTACCCGGCGCGGTGACGCTGGTCGCGCCGGGCCGCTCACCGTTGGCACCACCAGGCGCGGCGACGTCGATCGCGCGGCCGTTCAGCCCGATGGTCGCGCCGGCCTCGGCAGGCCCGCGCAGGTCGTCGGCGAGGACCGGGCCGAGGAACGGCACGTCGACCAGCCCGCGCCCGAACTCCTCGGCGACGAGCGCGACCTCGACACCGGAGGCGCCGTCCGAGCGCAGCGTGCGCCAGCCCGCGGTGCTCACCGCCTTCTCCAGCCGGGCCAGCCGCTTCGCGTCGTCCAGCTCGGCCACCGAACCGGGGCCGAGGTCGTCGGCGAGTTTCGCCGCCGCATCGCGCAGCTGCCGCTGCTCACTGGTCAGTCGGACGTCCATAGCGCTCCTCGAGGACTCGGCGCAGCACCTTGCCGGAGGGCAGGCGCGGGATCTCGGGCACGAACACGACCCGGCGGGGCCGCTTGTAGCCGGCCAGGTGCGTGCCGACCAGGGCGATCAGCTCGTCGGCGGTGACGCCGTCGGCGTGCACGGCGGCGACGACGGCCTCGCCGTCGCGTTCGTCCGCGGTGCCGAAGACGGCGCAGTCGCGCACCTGCGGGTGGCCTTGCAGCACGGCTTCGATCTCGGCGGGCGCGACCTGGAAGCCGCGGACCTTGATCATCTCCTTGGCCCGGTCGGTGAGCCGGATCCAGCCGTCGGCGTCCACCCAGCCGACGTCGCCGGTGCGGTACCAGCCGTCGGCGAAGGCGCTCGCGTTCTCGGAGTCCGGCAGGTATCCGGCCATGATCGAGGCGGCGCGGCACTGGATCTCGCCGAGTTCGCCCGGCGGCAGCGGTACACCGCTGCCCAGCTCGGCCACCCGGATCTCGACGCCGGGCGCGGCGCGGCCGACGGTGTCGAGCCGGGCGCCGGTCAGCGGGTTGCAGGCGATCACCGGCAGCTCGCTGGCGCCGTAGGCGGGCAGCCAGGGCACGCCGGTGCGCGCGGTGACCCGCTCGGCGACCTCGGCGGTGACCGGGGTGGCGCCCCACATGATGTAGCGCAGCGAGCTCAGGTCGTAGCGCTCGAGCGCAGGGTGCGCGGCGAGGGCGAGCGCGATCGGCGCGACCGCCATCTCCACCGTGATCCGCTCCGCGGCGATGGTGCCGAGCACGGTGTCCAGGTCGAACCGGCGGTGCAGCCGCATGCTCGCGCCCGCCTCCAGCACGGTGACGATATTGAGCAGCCCGAGGATGTGCGAGGGCGGCGTTGCGATCTGCAGCCGGTCGGCCGCGGTCAGCCCGAGCACCTCGATCCACTGCCGCACCGCGACCGCGAGCGAGCCGTGCGTGTGCCGCACCGCCTTCGGCAGCCCGGTGGTGCCCGAGCTGAAGACCAGCACCGCGTCGGCGTCCGGATCGGGCGCGACGTCCACCGCCTCGACCGGGGTGATCGGCTCGTCCAGGTGCCGCATGGGCAGCCGCGCGGCCAGCTCCGCGTTGTCGCCGACGGCGTGCGCGGGCTCGGTGACGGCCAGCGCGTGCGCGACCTCGCCCGCCTTCCAGGCCGGGCTCAGCAGGACGACCGCGGCGCGCAGCCGCCACACCGCGAGCACCGCGATCACGAACTCGGGGCGATTGCCGGACATGAGCGCGACCCGGTCGCCCGCGCGGACGCCGCCGGCGGCCAGCTCGGCCGCCAGCCCGGCCGCGAGCGCGCTCAGCTCGGGCCGGGTGTAGGCGCGATCCTCGAAGAGGAGCGTCCCGTCAGCCGCCATCTTGGAAGTTCCCGTCGCATAGGTGAGAATGAGATTCTCTTTGCACTAGAATATACGTACCAGGAGGAGGATGTTGATGGCGAGTCCCAGTTCTTCGGGTCCGGCGGACGGCACCGTGACCGTCATCCTGAACGGCAAGAAGACGGCGGTGCCGCGGCGCGCGGGCGAGACGCTGCTGGAGACCGCCAGGCGCGCGGGCCTCAGCCCGCCGTTCTCCTGCGAACAGGGCAACTGCGCCACCTGCATCGCCGTGGTGACCGAGGGGCACGCCACCATGCGGCAGAACGAGGCGCTGGCCGAGGACGAGGTCGAGGAGGGGTACATCCTCACCTGCCAGGCCGTGCCGGACACCGCCGACATCACGGTCGACTACGAGTAGCGGCGACCGCGGCCGGCGCGCGCGGCCCGCCGACCGCTCGCGCCGGCCGCCGGCGCCCCGCGCCGACAGCCCTTTCCCCCGCCCCGGGGCCGCACGGCAGTTCCCGCCATTCCGGCGCCGATCCGCATTCGGGCAGGCCGGCACCGGACGACGCGAACGCTCAGCGCAGTTCGCGGGCGAGCACCGCGATCATCTCCCTGGTGCGGCGCTTGGAGGCCACCAGCGTGTCCCGATCGTCGCCGATCGGCAGCAGCCGGATGGAGAGGTCGGTCGCGCCCGCCTCGGCGTAGCGGCGCAACCCGGCGGCGATGGTCTCCTCGTCGCCCGCGATGCAGAGGTCGCCGATGTCGCGGGCGTCGCCCTGCTCCAGCAGCCGCTGGTAGTTCGGCGAGACCTCGGCCTCACCGAGGATCCGGTTGGCCCGCGCCTTCGCCTCGTCCACCTGGTCGGCGGCGCAGAGGCAGACCGGAAGCCCGGCCACGATGCGCGGCGCGGGCCTGCCCGCGTCGGCGGCCGCCTTGCTGATCTTGGGCAGCACGTGGTGCTCGATGGCGCGCTCGTCGGCCATCCAGAGCACGGTGCCGTCGGTGCGCTCGCCCGCGATCCGCAGCATGACCGGGCCGAGCGCGGCGATCAGCACCGGGACCGGCGCCACCGGGCCGAGGTCGAGCGGGTTGTGCACGGTGAAGGTGTCGTTCTCCACGTCCACCGAGCCGGTGCCGCGCAGCGCGGCGTTCAGCACGTCGAGGTAGTCGCGGGAGTAGGCGGCGGGCTTCTCGTAGGGCAGCCCGAGCATGTCCCGCACGATCCAGTGGTGCGACGGCCCGACGCCGAGCGCGAGCCGCCCGCCCGCCGCGGCGTGCGCGGAGAGCGCCTGCCTGGCCAGCGCGATCGGGTGCTGCGCCTGCAGCGGCACCACCGCGGTGCCCAGCTCGATCCGCGACGTCTTCAGCCCCATCGCCGCGATGGTGATGAGCGCGTCGAAATCGGTGGGGATCTGCGGAATCCAGGCGGTGTCCATGCCCGCCGATTCGGCCCATTCGATGTCGCGCAGCATGCGCTCCAGCTTGCGGCCGGAATCGCCCTTCTCCGGACCGATCATCACGCCGATGCGCACGGTGCCTCCCACCAGGTCCGAGACCAATTTTGCACGTGGTTGTTCATTGACGGATATGCTACTTCCAGAAAATGAGAATGCCAATACCGTCGCCGCGAGGAGAACCATGCCCGACCAGGACCGTCCGCTGCTCGATCGCACCGTGGTGATCTCCGGCGCCAGCCGGGGCATCGGCCTCGCCATCGCGGTGGCCGCCGCCGAGCAGGGCGCGAACGTGGTGCTGCTGGCCAAGACCGCGGAGCCGCACCCCCGGCTGCCCGGCACCGTGCACACCGCGGCCGCCGAGGTGGAGGCGGCGGGCGGCAGGGCAGCGGCGGTCGTCGGCGACGTGCGCCGGGAGGAGGACGTGGCGCGGCTGGTGCAGACGGCCGTCGAGCGGTTCGGCGGCATCGACGTCGTGGTGAACAACGCCTCCGCCATCGCGACCGAGCCGACGCACGAGCTGAGCCCGAAGCGCTTCGACCTGATGCAGGACATCAACCTGCGCGGCACCTTCCTGCTCACCGCCGCCGCCCTGCCGCACCTGCGCGACTCGGCCAACCCGCACGTGCTCACCATCGCGCCGCCGGTGAACCTGAACCCGCGCTGGCTCGGCGCGCACCCGGTCTACACGCTCTCCAAGTACGGCATGACGCTGCTCTCGCAGGGCTGGGCGGCCGAGTACGCCGACGCCGGGATCGCCTTCAACTGCCTGTGGCCACAGACCTTCATCGCCACCTCGGCGGTGGCCGCGCTGCCGGACGCGGAGAACCAGCTGGCCGCGGCGCGCAGCCCGCGGATCATGGCGGACGCGGCGGTCGCCATCGTGACGCAGCAGGCGAAGTCGGTCACCGGCAACTGCTTCCTCGACGCCGACGCCGTCTCGGTCTACGCCGGGATCGATGATCTCGCCCGCTACGGCGGCGGGGACAACCCGACGCCGGATCTCTTCCTGGACTGAGGTTTCCATGACGCACTCCCCCGCCCCGCTGCGTGTCGTGCAGTGGGCGACCGGAACCATCGGCGGCTACGCGCTGCGCTCGGTGCACGCGCACCCCGGGCTGGAACTCGTCGGCGTGCGCGTGCACTCGCCCGCGAAGGTCGGCCGTGACGCCGGCGAGCTCGCCGGGATCGCGCCGATCGGCATCGCGGCGGTCGGCACCCTGGACGAGGTGCTGGCGCTGCGCCCGGACTGCGTGCTCTACATGCCGCTCGCCTTCGACGCCGACGAGGTCTGCGCGCTGCTCGCGGCGGGCAGCGACGTGGTGACGACCTGCGGGCTCTTCCACCATCCGGCGAGCACCGAGCCCGCGCTGCGCGAGCGGGTCACCGCGGCCTGCGCGGCGGGCGGGAGCACGCTGCACAGCACCGGGAGCAGTCCGGGGTTCATCACCGAGGCGGTGCCGCTGGTGCTCGCCTCGATCCAGCGTGAGCTCACCGGGATCGTCATCGACGAGTACGCCGACCTCTCCCGCCGGGACTCGCCCGAGCTGCTCTTCGACGTGATGGGGTTCGGGCGGGAGCAGACGACGGTGAGCGAATTCCTCGCCCCGCACATGCTGAGCAGCTTCGGGCCCTCGCTGCGGCTGGTCGCCGAGGCGTTCGGGCTGGTGCTCGACGACGTGGTGGCGCACGCCGAGCTGGCGACGGCGCGCACCGAGGTGCGGATCGCGGCGGGCACCATTTCGGCGGGAACCGTCGCCGCGCAGCGCATCACCGTGAACGGCATCCGCGCGGGCGCGCCGCTGCTCACCTTCCGCGCCACCTGGTACTGCACCCCCGATCTGGCGGTCGAGTGGCCGATCGGCGACACCGGCTGGCACATCTCGGTGCGCGGCGACGCCCCGCTGGAGGTCGACCTCCGGTTCGCGGTGCCGCTGGAGCGGATGGCTGCGGTCTCGCCCGCGTTCACCGCCAACCGGGCGGTGAACGTCGTCGCGGCGGTGTGCGCGGCCGAGCCGGGGATCCGCAGCAGCGTCGAGCTGCCGCAGATCATCCCCCGGCTGGGCTGAAACCGGCACCGGCGCGGTGCAGCTCGACCGCGGCCTGCGTCTCCGCCATGACCAGGTCGGCGTTGATCTGCGCCCCCGCCATGGCCCCGGCCGCGGCGGCGGCGCCGACCTGCGCGGAGAGGTCGGTGACATTGCCCGCGACCCAGATGCCGGGCACCTCGGTGCGGCCGAAGGCGTCGGCGGGCACCGTCTCGCCCATGCCCGACGGGTGCTCCTCGGTCACCAGCCCGAGTCCGGCGAGCAACTCACCGCGGGCCACCATGCGCGGCCCGACCACGATCACCTCGCGCGGCAGCACGGTGCCGTCGCCCAACCGCACCCCGGTGATCCGGTCATCGGCGATCACCACCTCCTCCACCGAGCCGGGCACCAGCGCGATCCCGCGCGCGGCGAGCTGCTCGACCTGCTCGGCCCCTGGCGGCGCGGTGTGCGCGAACACCGTGACGTCGGCGCTCAACTGCCGGAAGAGCAGCGCCTGGTGCACCGCGTTCGGCCCGGTGGCGATGATCCCGATCGCCCGGTCGCGCACCTCCCAGCCGTGACAGTAGGGGCAGTGCAGCACGTCCCGCCCCCAACGCTCGCGCACCCCGGGAATCTCCGGCAACTCGTCCACCAGCCCGGTCGCGACGAGCAGCCGCAGCGCCGACACCGCGCGCCCGTCGGCGAGCGTCACCGTGAAGCCGGCCCCGGCGCGGGCCACCGCGCGCACCGCACCGCGCAGGATCTGCCCCCCGTACCCGCGCACCTCCGCCTGCCCGCGCGCCACCAGCTCGGCGGGCGGGGTCCCGTCCCTGGCGAGCAGGCCGTGCACCCCGTCCGCCGGGGCATTGCGCGGCGCGCCCGCGTCGATCACCAGCACCGAGCGCCGTGAGCGCGCCAGCATGAGCGCCCCGTTCAGCCCGGCGGCGCCGCCACCGATCACCACTACGTCGTAGCCGTCCCGCAACTCTTCGGTCACCCTGACCACCTCCTCGGCTCCGAGAGTGCCCGCCGACCTCGGAAAGCGGCAAGTTTGTTTGCCGAAGTGGCAACTCGCCGGGCAGAATGGGGCGATGGACGACGACCTGGACCGCGCGCTGGAGGCGGTCGGCCCCCGGCTGCGGGCCCTGCGCAAGCAGCGCGAGACCACGCTGGCGTCGCTCGCCGAGACCACCGGCATCTCGGTGAGCACGCTCTCCCGGCTGGAGTCTGGCAGCCGCAAGCCGACCCTGGAGCTGCTGTTCCCGCTGGCCAGGGCGCACGGCGTCACGCTGGACGAGCTGGTCGACGCGCCGCCGACCGGCGACCCGCGGGTGCACCTGCGCCCGGTGCCGGGCCGCGGCATGACCTTCCTCCCGCTCACCAAGCGCCCCGGCGGGATCCAGGCCTACAAGCTGGTGATCCCGGCGGGCGACAGCCGCCGCGAACCGACCCAGCAGACGCACGAGGGCTACGAGTGGATCTACGTGCTGAACGGCCGGCTGCGGCTGGTGCTCGGCGAGCACGACCTGGTGCTCACCCCGGGCGAGGCGGCCGAGTTCGACTGCCGGGTGCCGCACTGGTTCGGCTCCGCGGACGCCGACTCGGTCGAGTTCCTCAGCCTCTTCGGCAAGCAGGGCGAGCGCGCACACCTGCGCGCCCGCCCGCGCGCCGAGCCGGGCTGAGGCTCAGCTCAGGTGCCTGCGCAGAAAGTGCAGCTGGTGCTCGACGGTCGCGGCATGGAACTCGCCGCCCGGCCAGACGTCGAAGTGGTCGCACGGGTAGTGCCTGACCTCGGCGCGGGCGGCGAAGGCGGCCTTGGCGGCGGCGTGCGGCGGGGCGGCGCGGTCGAAGTCGGCGATCTGCACCAGCACCGGCACGGTGATGTCGGCGGCGGGGCGGGCCGGGCGGTAGTTCGGGAGCGTCAGCAGCACGGCGGGGTCGATGCCGTTCTGCCAGGTGGGGCCGCTGAGCGCGCGGTAGGAGCGCTCGTAGCCGTCGAGCGAGAGCGCCGCGCCGCTGCCGGGCGCGCCGACCAGCGGGATGAGCCCCGGTTCGCCGCGCAGCCGGGCGATTCCGGCGCGCACGCCGCCCGCCGCGCCGCGCAGCGAGGCGAGGGGGCCGCCGTGCCGCAGGGCGTGCCGCACCGCTGCGCGGCCGTCGACCAGCGGGGTCATCGAGACCACCGCCGCCACCCGCGGCTCGACGCCGCCGATCCGCGGCACCGCCGCGTCCGCGCGCCGCGCGCCGTCCGGCACGAGCCCCTGCGCACCACCCGCGCCCGCCGCTCTCCTCGCGCCCGGCGCACCGCTCGTGCCCTGCGCGCCACCCACGCCCGGCGCTCTCCTCGCGCCCGGCGCACCGCTCGTGCCCTGCGCGGCACCCGCACCGTTCGCACCCGCGGCGCCGAATTCGGCTGCCAGGGCGAGCACATGGCCCCCCGACATCGAAACGCCCCACAGCACGATCCGCTCCGGATCGACACCGGGCAGCCCGGCGGCGGCCGAGATCGCGGCGCGGTAGTCAGCGATCTGCTCGCCCATCCGCATGCGCTGCCGCGGCTCCCCCGCACTCCCGCCGAACCCGCGGAAGTCGATGGCGAGCGCGTCGATGCCCGCCCCGGCCAGCGCGGTGGCGAAGGAGGCGAGCCCCGAGTCCTTGGTCCCGCCGAACCCGTGCGCGAGCACCGCGACCGGCCGTCCGGCAGGCCCGGCGACATCGTCCGAGGTGGCCGCGAAATGCCACGCTTCGCAGCGCGTCCCGGCCGAGTCGAAGGTCAGCGCGGTGGCGCCGACCGGCAGCGTTGTGGTCATGACGTTCCCCGATCGGCCGGCGTCCGGCCGTAGACGGTGCGCAGCCACACGGTGACCACGGCATTGACGTAGTTCTCCCGGTCCAGCCCGTCGCCGAGCGTGAGCCGTTCCAGCAGCCGCTCGTTGAGCAGCAGCAGTACATCGGCGAGCGCGGTGGCGTCCGCGCCGTCGGGGGCGCGGCC
Source organism: Nocardia sp. NPDC057227 (assembly GCF_042669725.1). NCBI lineage: Bacteria > Bacillati > Actinomycetota > Actinomycetes > Mycobacteriales > Nocardiaceae > Nocardia > Nocardia sp. NPDC057227. The sequence continues at coordinate 119,654 of NZ_JBHUXA010000007.1, forward strand.
CGCCGTGCGCTCGCCGTCGATCATGGCGGCGATGGCCGGGATGAAGGCCTGCCGATCCGCCTCCCACATGCGCCGCACCTCGGGCGAGGCGTAGCGCGCCTCCAGCGCGGCGCGCAGCAGGTGCCGGTGCCGCTCGGAGAACTCGACGAGGCCGCGCGCGGTGTGCTCGATCCGCACCGCCGGGTCGCCCGCGCCGACCAGCACGTCGGTCACCGCGAAGATCTCGTCGTACATCTCCTCGAGCGTCGCGGCCACCGCGGCCGCCTTGTTCTCGAAGTAGAAGTAGAAGGCGGAGCGGGTCACCCCGGCGCGCTTGGAGATCTCCGCGATGGTGATCGGGTCCAGGTCGCCGCCGCTGTCCTTCAGCAGCTCGGCCAGCGCACCGAGCAGGGCGGAGCGCCGCAGGTCGCCGCGGTGCGGCGCCCGCCGGTCGGTGCGCGCCCGAGCGCTCACGTGGCCCGCCCGGCGAGCGCCCCCGCCCTGCGGTACCCGGCGGGCAGTTCGCGCACCCGCAGGTCGTGTTCGTAGAGCCAGTAGTCCAGCTGCTGGGTGTGCCTGGCGGTGTTCATCATGTGCCCGATGAACTTCTGCTCGTCCTCGTCGATCACCGCCTGCATCGCCGAGTCCGTCGGCGGCCGGTAGTGCCCGGCCGCGAAGGCCGCGACCAGCCTGGCCTGGCACTCGACGAACGGGAAGAGCGTCGGGAACGGCTGCGCGAAGCCGACGAAGGCCAGATCGTCCAGCCCCGGCTTGAAGATCCGCTTGTAGAGCTGGATCTTGTTGCCCGGCGCGCTGAGGAACTCCGGGTCGAAGAACGGGAAGGTGATGTTGTAGCCGGTGCAGTAGATGATGACGTCGAAATCCTTCGCCTGCCCGTCCTCGAAGTGCACGGTGCGCCCGTCCAGCCTGGCGACGTTGCCGACCGCGGTGACGTCGCCGCTGCCGAGCCGCAGCGGCAGCTCGACCGACTGGGTCGGGTGCGCCTCCATGAACTTGTGGTTCGGCGCGGGCAGCCCGTAGTTCACCGGGTTGCCGGAGATGACCGGGGTGAAGAGCTGCGCCAGCCTGCGCTGCCAGCGCAGCGGCACGTACGGCAGGGTGCGGTAGTAGCGGTCGGCCGGGGTGCCCGCCAGGTACTTCGGCACCACCCAGGCACCGGAGCGGGTGGAGAGCCAGACCTCGTTGTCCATGGCGCGCGAGGAGAGCTCGACGGTGATGTCGGCGGCGCTGTTGCCGATGCCGACGATCAGGATGCGCTTGCCGTACAGGTCGAGCGGGGTGCGCGGGTCGACGTAGGCGTGCGAGTGGATGGCATCGCCGGTGAACTCGCCGGGGAAGTCGGGGAAGCGCGGGTCCCAGTGGTGCCCGTTCGCCACCACCAGCAGGTCGAAGCGGCGCTGCTCGCCGCGCTGGGTGGCGATGTTCCAGCCGCCGTCCGGCAGCCGCTCGGCGTGCGCGACGCCGTTGCCGAACTCGATCCGGCGCTTCAGCCCGAAGGCGTCGGCGTACCCCTCCAGGTACTCCTTGATCTGCGTGTGGTGCGGGAAGTCCGGGTAGGTCTCCGGCATCGGGTAGTCCCGGAAGGAGAGCTGGTACTTCGAGGTGTCGATGTGCAGCGAGCGGTAGGCCGCGCTGTGCCCGTTCGGATTGCCGAAGGCCCAGTTGCCGCCGATCCGGTCGGACGACTCGAAGCAGGTGTACGGGATCCCGTAGTCGCCGAGCATCTTCCCGGTGGTCAAACCGCTGATCCCGGCGCCGATCACGGCGACCGTCGGATGGGGCATCGGGCCTCCTGCCTGTGCGCCGTCGACGGTAGCGTGACGGCGATCACACGCACTCTAAGCCGCGATTCGACGCGCGTCAATAAAAATCCACGCTTGTTTCTGGAACAGGTTCCAGCTACGGTGATCGATGCCCCGGCTCACCGGGGTGATCGGGAGAAGCTATGTGCAGCAACGATTTTCGTGCGGTCCGGGTTGCCGTCGTCGGTGCCGGGTTCGGCGGGATCTGCGCGGCGCTGCGGCTGCGCGCGGCCGGGCACCGGGACCTCACGGTGTTCGACGCCCGGGACGGGGTCGGCGGGACCTGGGCGGCGAACCGCTACCCCGGCGTCGCCTGCGACGCCCCCTCGCACGTGTACAGCTACTCCTTCACCGAGCCGCCCGCGTGGTCGCGCCGGTTCGCGCCGGGCGCCGAGATCCGCGGCTACCTCGAGCGCTGTGCCGCCGGGCTCACCCCGCGTACCGGAACCGCGGTCACCGCCGCGACGTGGTCCGGCCGGGACTGGCTGCTGACGCTCGGCGACGGCACCGCCGAGCGGTTCGACGTGCTGGTCGCCGCCACCGGGCAGCTCGCGGTGCCCGCGGTGCCGCCGCTGCCCGGACTCGCCGAGTTCGGCGGCCGGGTGCTGCACACCGCGGACTGGCCGGACGATTTCGACCCCACCGGCCGCCGGATCGTCGTGGTCGGCACCGGAGCCAGCGCGGTGCAGCTGATCCCGGAGCTGGCCGGGCGGGCGGCGGCGCTCACCGTCGTGCAGCGCAGCGCGCCCTACGTACTGCCGAAACCCGACGTGCCGTACCGGGTGCGGGCTCTGCACCGGCGCTTCCCCGCCGTGCGCCTGGCGACGCGGGGTGCGCTCTGGGCCGGGCTGGAGGCGATAACCCTCGGCTTCTGGCGCTGGCCCGCGCTGCTCCGGCCGATCGAGCGCGCGCACGCGCGGACGCTGCGGCGCACCGTGGCCGACCCCGCGCTGCGGGCCGCGCTCACCCCGGCGGACCGGGCCGGGTGCAAGCGCATCCTGATGGCCGACGGGTACCACGCCGCGCTCACCCGCCCGCACGTCACGCTGGTCACCGCGCCGATCGCCGCCGTCGAGCCGGGCGCCGTGCGCACCGCCGCCGGGCGGCACCCGGCCGACACCCTGGTCTTCGCCACCGGCTTCGACACCGGCGGCTTCGCCACCACGCTCGACATCACCGGCCGCACCGGCGCGACGCTGGCCGCGCACTGGGCGGGCGGCGCCCGCGCGCACCTCGGGCTCACCGTGCCCGGCTTCCCGAATCTCTTCCTGGTCTACGGCCCGAACACCAACCTCGGCTCCGGCTCCATCGTCTTCATGCTGGAGACCCAGGCCGCGCACATCGCCGCCGCCGTCACCCGGCTCGCCGCCGCCCCGCCGGGCAGCGCGCTCGAGGTGACCGAGGCCGCCTTCGCCCGCTGGTCCCGGCTGCTCGACCGCCGCTTCGCCCGCCCGCTGGCCTGGAACTCGGGCTGCCGCAGCTGGTATCACGATGCCGAAGGCCGGGACGCGCACAACTGGCCGGGCGCGCTCGTCGAGTACCGCCTCCGCGCGGCGCGGCCGCGACAGCGCGACTACCACCTGTCACCACCGCCGGCCGCCTGATCCACGCAGCGCGGGCGCGGGCGCGCGGCTTCCGCATTCCGCCGCTGCCTGCCAGACCCCGCGCAGCCACACCGGCACGATCGCCGGCCGGGCGCGGACTCAATCCAGAACGGCGATCGCCTCCACCTCGACCAGCAGATCCGGCTCGGCCAGCGCAACCACCGGGATCAGCGTGACCGGCTTGGTCGGGTCGACCCCCAGCTTCGCGGCGACCCGCCCGGCGCCCTCGCCGAGCAGCGGCAGCTTCTCCGGCGACCAGTCGACGACGTAGATGGTCAGCTTGGCGACATCGTCGAAGGTACCGCCCGCATCCGCCACCGCGGTGGCGACGTTCAGGTACGCCTGCTCCACCTGGGCGGCGAAATCACCGGCGCCGACCGGGTTCCCGTCGGCGTCGCGCGCCACCTGCCCGGCCAGGAAGACGAAGCGGCTCCCGGTCGCGATGGCGGACTGCCGGTAGACCTCCGGCTTGGGCAGGCCGTCCGGGTTGCGCAGTTCCACGGTCATGTCTTGCTCCTTCGAGAGGGTCGGATGCCCATACAATAACGATGTTATGTATTCTGTGTCCATGGCACGGACGAAGAACCCGCGGACGCGGGCGCTGCTGGTCGAGCGGGCGGCGCAGATGCTGGCCCGGCGCGAGCCGGTCACGCTGCGCGCGCTCGTCGCGGGCACCGAGGTCTCGACCATGGCGGTCTACACCTACTTCGACGGCATCGACGGGCTGTGGCGCGCGGTGCGGCAGGAGGGATTCATCCGGCTCGCCGCCGAACTCGCCACCGTCGGCGCAACCGCCGACCCGGTGCGCGACCTCACCGCGCTCGGCGCGGGCTACCTGGCCAACGCGCTGGCGAACCCGGACCTGTACCGGGTGATGTTCGACGCGACCGCCGACCTGGAGGACGCCGCCTCCGCCGACGCCACGCTCGGGCTGCTGGTCACCGCCGTGGCACGGGCGCGGGACGCGGGCCGCTTCGCCCCGGAGACGAACCCCGAGGTCATCGCGCTCCGGGTCTGGGTGATCGGGCACGGGCTGGCGAGCCTGGTCGCCACCGGCCCGCTTCCCGTCGAGGTGCTGGCGAACGGCGAGCCGATGCTGGTCGCCCTGTTCGTCGCGGCGGGCGACGAGCCGGAGCGCTGCGCCCGCTCGGTCGCGCGCGGCTGGCGGCCGGAGCCGGAGCCGCGCACCGGGCCGGAACCCGATCGAGTATGAATCATCGAGTACATCCGACGAGAGGACCGACATGACCAGCACCGCCCCCCGCACGGCGATCGTCACCGGAGCCGCGCGCGGCATCGGCGCCGCCACAGCGCGCCGCCTGGCCGCCGACGGCCTCGCGGTCGCCGTCTTCGACCTCGACGAGGCGGCCAGCCTGGCCTCCGCGGAGCAGATCACCGCGGCGGGCGGCCGGGCGATCGGGCTCTCGGTCGACGTCTCCGACGAGGAGGCGGTGCAGCGCGGCGTGAGCCGGGTCGCCGAGGAGCTGGGCGCGCCGACCGTGCTGGTCAACAACGCAGGCATCCTGCGCGACAACCTGCTGTTCAAGATGACGACGGGCGACTGGGACGCGGTCATGAACGTGCACCTGCGCGGCGCCTTCCTGATGAGCAGGGCCACCCAGAAGTACATGACCGAGGCGAAGTTCGGCCGGATCGTGAACCTCTCCAGCACCTCCGCGCTCGGCAACCGCGGCCAGGCCAACTACTCCGCGGCCAAGGCCGGGCTGCAGGGCTTCACCAAGACGCTCGCCATCGAACTCGGCAAGTTCGGGGTCACGGTGAACGCCATCGCGCCCGGCTTCATCGCCACCGACATGACCGCGGCCACCGCCGAGCGGGTCGGCGTCACCTTCGAGCAGTTCACCGAGGCCGTGGTCGGGCAGATCCCGGTGGGCAGGGCCGGGCAGCCGGACGACATCGCGCACACCGCGTCGTTCCTGGTGAGCGCGGGCGCGGGCTTCGTCTCCGGCCAGGTCATCTACGTGGCGGGCGGCCCGACGGACTGACCCGTCAGGGCAGCGGCGGCAGCTCCAGGTTCTCCCGGAAGGTGCCGCCGACGTAGTCCTCGCCGACGATGCCGCGCTTGCGCAGCAGCGGAAGCAGGCCGTCGAGGACGTACTCGCGGCCGCGCGGGTCGGCGAGCCCGCCCAGGGTGATGAGGTCGAGCACGCCCGCGTCGTAGCGCTCCGCGATGGCGTCGGCGATCTGCTCGACGGTGCCGGCCTCGGCCCAGTGCCCGGTGTCCTTGGCGGCAACGATGAGTTCGCGCAGCGTCTTGCCGGAGCGGGCGAGCCGGGTGAAGATCTCGGCCCGGCCGCGCCGCCGGTTCACCGCGGTGACGTCGGGGAGCAGCGATTCCGGCAGCGGGCGGTCCAGCGGCAGCCCGGCGAGGTCGACGCCGCCGCCGAGCATGTCCTCCAGACCCCTGCGGCCCGCCTCCAGGTCGGTGTTCTCGTCGCGCTCGGCGGCGAGCCTGCGGGCCTCCTCCTCGGTGCCGCCGTAGGTGGCGTGCAGCGAGCTGAAGATCAGCGGCAGCCCGTCGGCGCGGCCGAGTTCGGCGGCGCGGGAACGGATGCGCTTCGCGAAGACCAGCGCGTCGTCCAGGGTGGCGAGCGAGGTGAAGACCACCTCGGCGAAGCGCGCGCCCAGCTCGACGCCGCCCGCGGACTGCCCGGCCTGGAACTGCACCGGCCTGCGCTGCGGCAGCGTCGGGATGTTCAGCGGGCCGCGCACCGAGAAGTACTCGCCGGTGTGCTCGATCGGACGCACCAGCGCGGGGTCGAGCACGGCGCCGCCGCTGCCGTCCGGGGTGAGCGCGCCCGGCGCCCAGCTGTCGAAGAGCGCGTTGGTCACCTCGAGCACCTCGGTGGCGCGGGCGTAGCGCTCCTCGGGGCTTGGCAGCTCCCCGGTGCCGTAGTTCTCCTCGCCGAGCGAGGAGGTGACCGCGTTCCAGGCGGCGCGGCCGTTGCTGACGTGGTCCAGCGTGCCGAAGAGCCTGGCCAGGTTGTACGGGTGGTGGAAGGTGGTGGTGACGGTGGCGATCAGCCCGGCCCTGCTGGTCACCCCGGCCAGCGCGGCCAGGAAGATCAGCGGCTCCTGCGCGCCGATGGCGCCCTGCTTGCCGAAGGAGAGCAGGTCGGCGGCGAAGAGCGCGTCGATCCGGTGCTCCTCGGCCAGCCGGGCGATCTCGATCGCGGTGTCCAGGGTGGAGCGGGCCGGGTCGACGGCGGCGGCGTAGACGTCCGCCCCTCCGCTGACTCCGGTCACGGTCTTGAGGGGGCGGCGCGCACGGACCATGACAGCCGACGCTACGAGCCGCCGCCGCGCCGGGCACCGTTTGCGCTCAGCCGGATTCGTACCCACCCCGGAACCGGGGGTGGTCGCCGTACAGTGGGCCCGATCGAAGGAGGTTCCGGTGGCCCCTGTCTCCCCGGTGTCCCCGCGGCGCGGGGTGACGACGCTGCTGGCCCTGCTCTTCGCCCTGGTCGCCGCCGCGGCGGGCGCGGTGGCGCTGCCGGAGCAACCGGACGACGTGGTCTGGCTCTGCCGCCCCGACCTCCCCGCCGACCCGTGCCGCGGCGACCTCGGCACCACCGTCTACCGCGACGGGCAGCCGCCCGAGGTGGTCCGGCCCACGGCCGGGCCGCGCGACGTGGACTGCTTCTACGTCTACCCGACGGTCTCCACCGAGCTCTCCTACTCCGCGAGCAAGGAGGTCGCGCCGCCGCTGCGGTTCATCGCCGAGCAGCAGGCGCAGCGCTTCTCCCAGGTGTGCGACGTGTACGCGCCGGTCTACCGGCAGCGCACCCTGCTCGCGCTGCGCTCCCCCGGTTCGCCGGAGCAGGCGCGGGCCGCGGCCGAGCTCGCCTTCGCCGACGTGGCGCGGGCCTGGGAGCAGTACCTGGCCAACGACAATCGCGGCCGCGGGGTCGTGCTGATCGGGCACTCGCAGGGGACCAGGATGCTCAGGCAACTGCTCCGCGAACGGATCGAGCCGGATCCGGCGGTGAACGCGCGGCTGGTGTCGGCGGTGCTGGCGGGCGGCAATGTGGTGGTACCGCGCGGCGCCGACGTCGGCGGCGATTTCCGCACCGTTCCGCTCTGCCGCGAGCGCGCGCAGACGCACTGCGCGCTGGCCTGGTCGCTCTTCGGCGAGACGCCGCCCGCGGACGCGCGCTACGGGGTCACGCCGACCACGCCCGAGGCCGCGCCGCAGCCGTACGGCGCCGGCTACGAGGTGGCGTGCGTGAATCCGGCCGCGCCGGGCAGCACCGACGAGGTCGCGCTGCACACGCTGGTCCGCACCGGGACCGCGCCGCAGGCGCTCGGCACCGCCCTGCCCACCCCGCCGACCCCCTGGCTGCGGCCCGCGCAGCGCTACCGGGCACAGTGCGCGCACGTCAACGGTGCGCACGTGCTGCTGGCCGCGCCGCAGCCGGGCGCCCCGCCGCTCGGCCCGTTCCCCGACCCCGGCTGGGGGCTGCACGTCGCCGACCTGACGCTCCCGCTCGGCGACGCCGTCGACACGGTGGCCGCGCAGATCAGCGCGTACCGGCGGCACTGAGGAACTCGACGAGCCCGAACGGCGCCCGCCCGCCGAGACACAGCTCCTGGATCTCCGCGGCGCCCGCCGCCGACTCGGCGCTGCGCGGGAACAGGGCGGCCTCGTAGCTCGCCAGCGCCGCCTCGGTGTCGTCCGGGTGCGCGGCGATCGCCCGCCCGAGTTCGGCGCCGTCGAACAGGGCGAGGTTCGCGCCCTCGCCCGCGGGCGGCGCCAGGTGCGCGGCGTCGCCGAGCAGCGTCACCCCGGGTACCCGCTCCCAGCGGTGCCGCTCCGGCAGGGTGTGCACGGGCCTGGTCACCAGCGGGGTGTCGGCGCCGGTGATCAGCGTGCGGAGTTCCGGTGCCCAGCCGTCGAATTCGGCGAGCACGCGCTCGGTGGTGACGCCGTCGAACCACGCGGCCGGGCGACGCAGCTGGAGATAGACGTGCAGGATGTCGTTCGCCTCGCGGTGCGCCGAGATGCCCTGGCCGGGGGCGAGCGCCATCAGCGCGCCGCTGCCCGCCACCGCGGCGGCAACGGGGTGCCGCCGGTCGACATCGTGCAGGTAGGTCTCCAGCAGCGTCGTGCCGGTGTACTCCGGCACGGCCGGGGAGAGCAGCGGCCGCACCTTCGACCAGGCGCCGTCGGCGCCGACCAGGAGCGCGGTGCTGACGCCGGTGCCGTTCGCGAAGCGCACCTCGTGCGCGCCACCGCCGAGCGCGCGCACCCCGCGGACCCGGTGCCCCCAGCGGATCGCGGCGGGCGGCAGCGAGTCGATCAGGATGCCGCGCAGGTCGCCGCGGAGCACCTCGGGGCGGCCGCCGGTGCCGTCGTCGGGCTCGTCCAGCAGGACCGTGCCGTTCCGGTCGAGCACCCGGGTGGCCTCGGCGCCGCGGTGGATGATCGCCTCGAACTCGGCGGTGAGCCCGGCCGCGGCCAGGGCGGCCTGCCCGTCGTGCTCGTGGATGTCCAGCTGCCCGCCCTGGGCGCGCGACCCCGCCGACTCCTCGGCCTCGTAGATCGTCGCCGGAACGCCGTTGACGTGCAGGATGCGCGCGAGGGCGAGGCCGCCGAGCCCCGCGCCGATGATGGTGACCGGTGTCGTCATGGTCGAACTCCCCTCGTTGGAACGTTGTTCCAATCCAGTTTGGAACAACGTTCCAGACATGTCAAGATGGGGCATGGCGACCCGGCGCTCCGACGCGCTCTCCCAGCAGCGGATCGTGGCGGCCGCGATCGAGATCCTGGACGCCGACGGTGAGCAGGCGCTCACCTTCCGCGCGCTCGCCGCCCGGCTCTCGACCGGGGCAGGCGCCATCTACCACCACGTGGCGAACAAGAACGAACTGCTCTCCGCCGCCACCGAAGAGGTGGTCGGCGCGGTGCCCGGCGATTCGATCCTGGCGGTCGCGCTCGGGCTCTTCGACGCCATCGACGCGCACCCCTGGGCGGGCGCCCACCTCACCAGGGAGCCGGGGCAGGACGCGATGCTCGCGATCTACGAGAGCCTCGGCGGGCGGCTGCCCGCGCTCGGCGTGCCGGAGCGGGCCTGGTTCGACGCCGTCACGGTGCTGGCGAACTACGTGGTCGGCGCGGCCTGGCAGAACGCCGCGAACGGCGTGGAGGCCGCCCGGCGGCGGGACACCGACCGCGCCGCGGTACTCGGCGCCGTCGCGGATCGCTGGAGCGCGGACCCGGAGCGGTTCCCGTTCGTGCACGCCATCGCCGGTGCGCTGCGCGCGCACGACGACCGCGAGCAGTTCGCCGCAGGCGTCGATCTGATCCTCGCCGGGATCTTATCGATCAGCGATCAATAGTGGGTTAGGGTCGGGCCATGGACTTCCGGCCCTCCGACCGCGCCGCCGAACTCACCGCCGCGGCCCGCGCGTTCCTGGACACCGAGATCGAACCGGTGGAGGCGCGGTACCACCACGAGGTGGCCGCGCTCCGCGAATCCGGCGGCAACCCGTGGCAGCCGCTGCCGATCCTGGCCGAGCTGCAGGAGAAGGCGCGGGCGCAGGGGTTGTGGAACCTCTTCCTGCCCGCGGGCGAGGGCGACGCCTACGCCGCGCGGTACGGCACGGCGGGCGGCGCCGGGCTGAGCAATGCCGACTACGCGCCGATCGCCGAGGTCACCGGCCGCTCCTTCCTGGCGCCGTACCTGTTCAACTGCAATGCCCCGGACACCGGGAACATGGAGGTGCTGCTCAAGTACGGCGACGACGCGCAGCGCGCGGAGTGGCTGGAGCCGCTGCTCGAGGGCCGGATCCGCAGCGCCTTCTGTATGACCGAGCCGGACGTGGCCTCCTCGGACGCCACCACCATGGAGCTCAGCGCCGTGGTGGACGGCGACGAGATGGTGATCAACGGCCGCAAGTGGTGGTCCACCGGCGTCGGCCACCCGGACTGCAAGATCCTGATCGTCATGGGGCTCACCGACCCCGAGGCCGCGCGGCACAGCAGGCACTCCATGGTGCTCGTGCCGCGCGACGCCCCCGGCGTCAAGGTGGAGCGGATGCTCTCCACCATGGGCATGCAGGACGAGCCGTTCGGCCACGGCGAGGTCTCCTTCACCGATGTCCGGGTGCCGCTGTCGAACGTGATCGCCGGGCCGGGGCGGGCCTTCGAGATCGCCCAGGGCAGGCTCGGGCCGGGCCGGGTGCACCACTGCATGCGGCTGATCGGGCTCGCCGAGAAGGCGCTGGAGCTGGCCTGTGAGCGCGGCCTCGCCCGGACCGCGTTCGGCAAGCCGCTGGTGAACCTCGGCGGCAACCGGGAGCGGATCGCGGAGGCGCGGATCGCCATCGACTCCACCCGGCTGCTCGTGCTCAACACCGCGTGGAAGCTGGACGAGGGCGGGCCGCTGAACGCGCTCAGCGAGGTCAGCCAGATCAAGGTCGCGGCGCCGACCATGGCCCAGCAGGTGATCGACTTCGCCATCCAGCTGCACGGCGGCGGCGGCCTCTCCGACGACTTCCCGCTGGCGGCGGCGTGGACCAGTGCCCGCGCGCTGCGGCTCGCCGACGGGCCGGACGAGGTGCACAAGGGCGTCATCGCGCGGCTGGAGCTCGGCAAGTACGGGGCGAAGCGATGAGCCGCGGGGTCGTCCTGATCACCGGCGCCAGCTCCGGGCTCGGCGCCGAGATGGCACGCCAGTTCGCCGCGCGCGGCTACGATCTCGCGCTCACCGCGCGCCGCACCGAGCGGCTGGAGCAGCTCGCGGGCGAGATCGCCGCCATCCACCCGGGCACCAGGGTCGAGGTGCGCACCCTCGACGTCACCGATTTCGACGCGGTGCCCGGGGTCTTCGCGGAGATCGCGGCGGCCTTCGGACGACTGGACCGGGTGATCGTGAACGCCGGGCTCGGCAAGGGCGCCCCGCTCGGCACCGGCCGCGCCGACGCCAACCGGGAGACCGCGCTCACCAACTTCGTCGGCGCGCTGGCCCAGATGGAGGCGGCGCTGGAGATCTTCCGCGCCGCGGGCGGCGGGCACCTGGTGGTGATCTCCTCGATCTCCGGGCTGCGCGGCATGCGCAAGACGCTCACCACCTACGCCGCCACCAAGGCCGGGCTGGCGCACCTGGCCGAGGGGGTGCGCTCGGAGCGGATCCCCGGGGTGAAGGTCACGACCGTCTACCCCGGCTACATCCGCTCCGAGATGAACGAGCACGTCACGCAGAAGACGCCGTTCATGGTCGACACCGAGACCGGGGTCAGGGCCATCGTCGCCGCCGTCGAGAAGGAGAAGGCACAGGCGTATGTGCCCGCGTGGCCGTGGATTCCGCTCGGCTACGCGCTGCGCGGACTGCCGCTCTCGGTGGTGCGCAGACTGACCTGACTCCCCGTTCGTGGTACGCATACGGAATGGAGGGGACACCGTTCGGCCGGTACCGGCTGCTCGATCTGCTCGGCGCGGGCGGCATGGGCCGGGTCTACCGGGCGCACGACACCGGCACCGACCGGACCGTCGCGCTCAAGGTGCTGCCCGAGCAGTACGCCTCGGACGCCGGGTTCCGCGAGCGGTTCCGGCGCGAGGCGCACGCCGCCGCCCGGCTCACCGACCCGCACGTCATCCCGATCCACGACTACGGCGAGATCGACGGGCAGCTCTTTCTCGACATGCGGCTGGTCGACGGCACCGACCTGGGGAAGATCATCGCTGCGGGGCCGCTCGCGCCCGCCGACGCCGTGCACTACGTCGAGCAGGTCGCGCAGGCGCTCGACGCCGCGCACCGGGCCGGGCTGCTGCACCGCGACGTCAAGCCGTCGAACATCATCGTCACCGCCACCGGTTTCGCCTACCTCATCGACTTCGGCATCGCCAAGGATCTGGCCGCGACCGGGATCACCAGCACCGGCACCACCATCGGCACCTTCACCTACATGGCGCCGGAGCGGCTCGGCGCGGCCGAGGTCGATGCCCGCGCCGACGTCTACGCGCTGGCCTGCGTGCTGCACCAGGCGCTGACCGGGCAGCTGCCGTTTCCCGGCGACAGCATTCAGCACCAGATCGTGGCGCACCTGAACACGCCACCGCCCGCACCCTCGCAGGTGCTTCCCGGGGTGCCCGCGGAGTTCGACGCGGTGATTCGGTGCGGGATGGCGAAGGAGCCGGATGCGCGGTACGCCACCGCGGGGGCGCTCGCGGAGGCGGCGCAGGCCGCGTCGGGTGCGGGCAGCCGGGGGCGCCAGGCCCGGACGGCGCCGACGGTGCTCGGGCCGTTGGTGCCGGAACGCGGGCACCGCACCGCGCCGACCGAACTCGGATCGGGCTCGGTAGTACCGGCCGAGCACGAGACCCGGACTGCGCCGACGGTGCTCGGGCCGGGGCCGGAGCACCGACCGCAGCCCGCGGCGACGATGCCCGGCACCACGCGCGGGCGGCGGAAGTGGCTGGTCATCGGCGCGGCGGTAGCGGTGCCGATGCTCGCGATCGCGACGGTCGCGGTGCTGATCCTGCGCCCGGATCCAACCGGCTCCGCCATCGGCCCCGCCGACGCCACCGGCTCTGCCACCCTCACCGGCTCCGCCATCCCCACCGGCTCGGCCAACCCCACCGCTTCCGCTACCGGCCCCACCGCTCCCGCGACCACACCGACCGCCACCCCGCCTGCCGCGGCCCCGCTCACCACCCTGCCCATCCCGCCCGGCCCCCCGGTCGAGGACGCGATGGCGAACTTCGTCCGCGCGCACTACGCCGACCTCCCCGCCGACCCCGCCGCCAGCTGGACCCGCTTCACCCCCGCCTACCAGCGCAGAATCGGTCAGACCGCGCACACCGAGTTCTGGTCGGGCATCGCCGCGCTCGCGGTCACCGTCACGGGCGTGGACGCGCCGCGCAACCGGGTCTCCCTCGACATGGTGCTGACCGGGACGGACGGCAGCGTCCGCCGGGAACAGCGGGTCCTCACCCTGCAACCGGACGGCGGCTCCTACCTGATCGTCGCCGCCGAGCAGATCAACTGAATCCCGCGTATTCCGTAGCCCGAATGGGTAAACCCGCCTCCGTGACCGAACCCGGAAACACCACAGCGCCCGATCTCGGCGAGCACACCGACACCACGCACCCCGACGACTACGAATCCGAGCAGCGGAAGGTCCCGGAGAACGAGGACGTCGACGACGACGCCGGCGACGTCGAGCCCCCCGACTGACTGTTTCACCGGTGGCGGCGCGGGCATCCCGGCTCCATGGGAATCACCGTCGCCGTCACCGGTCCGACCGGTGAGATCGGCATCTCCGCCGTCACCGCGCTGGAAAACGACCCCGCCGTCGACCGGATCATCGGCATGGCCCGTCGCCCCTTCGACCCGGCCGCGCACGGCTGGACCCGGACCGAGTACCGGCGCGGCGACATCCTGGACCGGGCCGCGGTCGACGCCCTGGTCGCCGACGCCGACGTCGTGATCCACCTGGCCTTCGTCATCATGGGCTCGCGCGCGGAGAGCGCCCGGGTCAACCTGGCGGGCACCCGCAACGTCTTCGCCGCGACCGTGGCCGCGGGCCGACCGCGCCGCCTGGTCTACACCTCCTCGGTCGCCGCCTACGGCTACCACCCGGAGAACCCGTCGCCGATCACCGAGGACGTGCCGCCGAACGGCTCCCCCGAGCACTACTACTCCGAGCAGAAGGCCGCCTGCGAGCGCGCGCTGCTCGAGCTCACCGCGAACTCCGGCCTCGAGGTCTACGTGCTCCGCCCGTGCATCGTCGCCGGGCCGAAAGCGCCCGCGCTGCACGACCTTCCGTGGGAGCAGGTGCCCGGCCCGATCCGCGCGCTGATGCGCTCCGCGCCGCTCTTCAAGCCGGTCATCCCGGACCCGGGGCACCCGCTGCAGCTGGTGCATCACGACGACGTCGCCGCCGCGATCGCGCTCGCCGCCACCACCTCCGCCGCGCCCGGCCCCTACAACATCGCGGGCGATGGCACCCTCACCCTCTCCGAGGTCGCCACCGCGCTCGGCGGCCGCCCGGTGCGGGTCCCCGCAGCGACCGCCACCCTCGCCTCCGCCGCGCTGGCCCGGCTCCCCTTCATCCCCGCCACCCTGGAGTGGCTGCACATCGTGCGCACCCCCGTGGTCATGGACACCACCCGCGCCAAGCGCGACCTCGGCTGGCAGCCGACGCACACCGCGGCGGAGACCCTCGCCGCACTGGCCGCCTCCCGCTGACCCGCCCTGGTTGGAGGGGGCCATGACCGACCGCGCCGCCGTCATCGACACCGAGTCCCGTCGGCTCGCCGAGGTCCTCTCCGCCACCGACCCGGAGCGCCGCTGCCCCACCTGCCCCGAGTGGACCGCGGCCGACCTACTCTGGCACCTCACCGAGGTGCACCTGCTCTGGTCTGCCGTCCTCGGCCTCGACATCCGCACCGACGCCGACGTACAGCGCGCCGAGAACGCCAAACCCGCACGCCCGGAGCGACTCCCGGAGCTTCTCGCGCCGCGCGAACAAGCCACCGCCGCCCTGCTCCGCGAACTCGCCCGGCACGACGACGCCGAACCCCGCTGGTCCTGGTGGTCGCCCGATCGGACCGTCGGCTTCACCCGCCGCATGCAGACCTACGAGGCCACCGTGCACCGCGTCGACGCCGAACTCACCGCAGGCCTTCCGCTCTCCCCCATCACCCCCGAGGTCGCCGCCGGAGCCGTCGACCACGCGGTGGACGTCATGTGGGGCTGGCCCGCCGACGGCGCGGGCTACCACCCCACCGCGGTGGTCGAATTGGTCGCGAGCGACACCGGGCAGCGCTGGCTCGTCGAGGTCGGCACCTGGACCGCCGGGCAGGACGAGTCCTACGCCCGCGCCGTCCGGGCTACCTCGGGCGAGCCGCGGGCCACCGCCACCGCCACCCTCACCGACCTCGCCCTCTGGGCTTGGACCCGCGGCGGCTCTGCCCACCTCACCGGCGAGCAGGATGCGATCGATGCCCTGAATGTCCTTGTCAAGCAAGGGATGCAGTAGCCCAGTCCCGGAAGGACGTGGTGGGCAGCCCGAGCGCGCGGGCGAACTCGGGCCGGGCGGGGGCGGTGTGCGCGGTCATGTACCGCTGGGAGCGGGCGAATTCGGCGGGCAGGCCGCGGGCGACGGCGTCCTCCGGGCTGTCGGGGAGGGCCAGGGTGCCCCCGCGCGCCGCGGCGAGCAGGGCGGCCGCTTCGCGGAAGGTGAGCAGGTCACCGGCGAGTTCCAGCTCGACCCCGGCGAAGCGATCCGGGTCGGCGAAGGCGGCGGCCGCCGCAGCGCCGATATCGGCGACGGCGACGAAGGGCTGCGGGCGGTCCGGGTCGACGGCGAGCAGGAGCCGGTTCGGGTCGGCCGGGTCGTAGTAGAACGAGCCGGGCGTGAAGTTCTCCATGAAGGTGGCCGGGCGCAGGATGGTCCAGGCCGGGAAGCCGCTGTCGCGCACGATCTCCTCCACGGCGGCCTTGCTGCGCCAGTAGTGCGGCATGTGCGCACCCCAGCGGCCGGTGTCCAGTTCGGCGAGGTCGGCGCCTGCGGTGCCGGAGACCGAGGTGTGCACCACCTGCCGGACGCCCGCCGCCCGTGCCGCGGCGAGCAGCGTGCGGCCGTGCCCGAGTTCGGCGTCGCCGAGCAGGTCGGCGAGGTCGGGGGTCTGCACCGAGAACACCGCGTGAGCGCCGGAGACCGCCGCCGCGATCGAGTCCGGGTCATCGAGGTCGCCGCGCACCAGGGTCGCGCCGAGCGTCTCCAGCTCCCTGGCGCGCGGCGCCGCGGCGTCGCGGACCAGCGCGTGCACCGGTATGCCGCGGGCGAGCAGCGCCAGCGCCGTGGCTCCCCCCTGCCTGCCGGTCGCCCCGCTGACCAGTACGAATGGTTCCATCGGTACTCCCTCGAATGAAATGGGGTGGTACCCCACTTTCTCCGGGTTACGATATGGGGCACCACCCCGTTTTGTCGAGCGATGCGGAGATCCCGGTGAGCGCACAGCGCGCGGATTGGCAGCGCAATCACCGGCGCCTGCTGGAGGTGGCGGCGGCCGTGGTGGCGCGGGACGGCGCGGACGCTTCGCTGGAGGCCATCGCGCGGGCGGCCGGAATCGGCTCCGCGACCCTGCACCGGCACTTCCCCAGCAGGCACGCGCTCCTGGACGAGATCTTCCTCGACGGGGTGACCGCGCTGTGCCGCCGCACGGGCGAACTGGGCGACGAACCGGGCCGGGCGCTACTTCGCTGGATTGCGGAGCTCACCGTCTACGCCGCGAGCACCCGCGGCCTCGCCGCCACCCTCGCGGCCGAGCGCGCGAGCGGCGAACTCGACTGCCACGGAGTTCTTTTCGACACCGCGACAACCCTGACCGAGCGCGCCGCAGGCACCCTCCGCCCCGGGGTGACGGCGAGCGATCTACTGCGGCTCTCCACCGCCATCTCCACCGCCACCGAGGGCGACCCGGAGACCGCCCGCAGGCTGATCCGGCTGGCGCTGGCCGGTATCGCGGTCGAGTAGCGGGAAACGCCCCGAACGGAGCAGTGCGACAACGCCTTCGACCTTCTCCGCCGGGGCGGCGTAGTCCGGGTGCGCGCGGAAGACGGCGGCCGCGTCGTGCAGCCGGACCATCTGCCGCTCGGCCGCTGCGGCGTCGCGTCCGCCGGGGGTGACCGGGTGGCCGGTGAAGGCGGGGCGGGCGGGGTCGATGCGGCCGCGCGCGGTGGCGGCTTCGATCCGTCGGGTGCAGCGGCAGCGGGCCCCGCTGTCGACCCGGCCGCAGTTGGCGGTGAGGAACGCGCCAAGCCTGGCCCTGGTGCGCTGCAACCGCTTCCGGTACGCCGCCGGCGTGATGCCGAGGATCCAGGCGGCATCGGCCGAGCTCAGCTCGAAGACCTCGGCCAGCACGAAACCGACCCGTTCGGCGCGGTCCAGGCACTGCAGCATGGCCTGGCTGCACTGCAGCCTGACCTCGGTGGCGAGCACCTCGGCCTCGGGGCCGCGGTGATCGGCGGTGGCGAGGCCGTCGAGCAGGGTGTTCGCGAAGATCTGCAGGTCGATGCCGCCGCGCTCCTGCGGGGAGCGGCGGCGCTGGTTCAGCAGGTGGTTGACGCCGATCCGGTAGGCCCAGGTGAGCAGCGCCGCCTCGCCGCGCCAGGTGGCGAGGTGGGTGAGCACGCGGAGCAGGATCTCCTGGGTGGCGTCCTCGGCGTCGGCGCGGTTGCCGGTCATCCGCAGCGCCAGCCTGTAGAGCGGGTCCTGCAGCCGCCGGAGCACCGCCTCGACCGCCGCGACCTCGCCGCCCACCGCCCTGGTCACCAGCTCCGCGTCATCTGGATCCGCGACCCCGCCACCGGTCGCCCCAGCGATCTGTCGGGTGATGCCCGGCTCGGTGACCCCGCCACCGGTCGCCCTGGCAACCGGTTCAGCCTCGGCCTCGTCCACCATGCCCCGATCGTCACCCCCGCCCGACCCCGCCGCAACCGCGCTCACCCGACCGACCCGATCCGGCGCAACCACCCCGCGACGGCGGCGCCGATCTCGTCCGGCCGCTCCTCCGGCGCGTGATGCCCGGCCGCCCCGATCGACACCACCTCCACCGCGGCGAATTCCTCCGAGGCCCAGTCGATGACCTCGGGCGAGCCGAGCCCGACCCCGTTCTCGACCGCCATCAATAGCTTGGGCACCTCCGGCGACCCGGCCATCCACCGCCCGTACCGCTCGACGATCGCCACCACATCGGCGGGCTCCCCGTCCAGCGGGAACTCGCGCGGCCAGGCGAGCATGGGCAGCCGCGACGCGGGCGTCGGGTACGGCGCCCGGTAGACGTCGAGATCCGCCGGCGTCAGCCCCGGCACCTGGGCGGGCAGGTTGAACTCGAGGAACATGTTCTCCCGCAACACCATCCCCTCCCCCTCCGGCGAACGGAACCGACGGAAGAGCTCGGCCCCCCGCGGCGGCAACTCGGCCCAGCGCAGCGGCCGCAGGAAGGTCTCGACCAGCGCGATCCCGCGCACCCGCCCCGGGTGCCTGGCCGCCCAGTCCATGCCGATCGCCCCACCCCAGTCGTGGCCGACGAGCACCACCTCGCCGGGGGCCACCGCGTCGAACCAGGCATCCAGGTAGCGGGCGTGATCGGTGAACCGGTACCCGATCTGCGGTTTCCCGGAGTCCCCCATCCCGATGAGATCCGGCGCGAGGCAGCGATGCGCACCGGAGACGTGCGGCAGCACATTCCGCCAGATGTGGGACGAGGTGGGGTTCCCGTGCAGGAACACCACCGGGACGGCACCGCTGCCGGTGTCGATGTAGTGCAGGAACGAGTCGAGAACGGGCAGGGCAGGCACGGCGGCATCCCTTCGTCGGGGTCGGATACCGGTTCAGACACCGCACCCGGCCCTCCGTGACCGTGATCCGCGTCACCCATACCTCGAGCTGCTAGGCTGACCCGCACATACCTAGCGGAACTAGGCATAGGGGTGCCATGTATATCGACAAGGACCTGGTGGCGGCGTCGGCGACGCCGCTCGTACTCGGCATCCTCGCGGACGGCGAGTCCTACGGCTACGCGATCCTGGAGCGGGTCCGGGTGCTCTCCGGCGGACGGATACAGTGGTCGGACGGCATGCTCTACCCGCTGCTGCACCGGCTGGAGCGCTCCGGCTACCTCGCCGCCACCTGGGGCGAATCCCCGGCCGGACGGCGGCGCAAGCACTACGCCATCACCCCGGCCGGCCGCGAGGCGCTCGCGCAGCGGCGCAGCCAGTGGGTGGTGGTGGCCGAGGCGCTGGACCAGGTCTGGCGCGGCCTCCCCCCGGTCACCGCGGGCAGCCCCGCGTGACCGACGTGGCGCTGGAGGCGCAGATCGGGCAGTGGCGCGGCTACGTCGTGCGGCACTCCGTGATCTCGGCCGCGGACGCCGACGAGATGGAGGACCATCTGCGCGACCGGATCGCCGAACTCACCACCGCCGGGCTGGAGCCGGACGAGGCATTCCTGGTCGCGGTGAAGCGCATGGGCCGGGTGGACGACATCTCCCGCGAGTTCGCCCGCGAGCACTCGGACCGGCTGTGGAAGCAGCTGGTGCTGCCGCCCGCCGCCGAACGCACCGGCGGCCGCAAGCCCGACCTCGAGCTGCTGGTGGTGCTCGCGCTCGGGCTCGGCGCCGGGCTGATGCTGGAGCTCGTGCGGCTGCTCGAACCGGACGACAACGTGGTGGCGCGCAACATCGGGCTGTTCGTGCTGCCCTTCCTCGCGCTCTACTTCGCGTGGAAGCGGCGCATGCCGCTGCGTGCGGCGGCGCTGCTGCCGGTGCCGTTCCTGCTGGCCGGGGTGCTGCTCAACGTCTACCCGTTCGTCGAGGACGGTGATGTCGAGATCGTCGTCATCGTGCACGCGCCCATCGTGCTGTGGCTCGCGGTTGGCTTGGCCTATCTCGGCGGTGACTGGCGCTCGGACCGGCGCCGAATGGATTTCGTGCGGTTCACCGGCGAGTGGGTGGTCTACCTGACGCTGCTCGCGCTCGGCGGCGGCGTGCTGATCGGGCTGACCGTCGGCGCGTTCGACGCGGTCGGGCTGAACGCCGAGGACTTCGTGGTCGAGTGGGTGCTGCCGATCTACGCGGGCGCCGCGCTGGTGGTGGCGGCCTGGCTGGTCGAGGCCAAGCAGAGCGTGGTGGAGAACATCGCGCCGGTGCTGACCCGGGTTTTCACCCCGCTGACGATCCTCATGCTGCTGGCGCTGCTGGTGGCGCTGGCCGCGAGCGGCAGCGTCGCGGACGTGGATCGCGGCCTGCTGATCACCATGGACGCCATCCTGATCCTGGTGTTCGGGCTGGTGCTCTACGCCGTCTCCGCGCGCGACCCGCTGCGCCCGCCCGACCTCTTCGACCACATGCAGCTGCTGCTGATCGCCCTCGCGCTCGCGGCCGATCTGCTCATGCTCGCCGTGATGACCAGTCGGATCGCCGAGTTCGGCGCCACCGCCAACAAGACGGCCGCGCTCGGCATGAACCTGGTGCTGCTGGTGAACCTGGCCGGGGCGGCCTACCTGGCGTGGGGTTTCCTGCGCCGCAGGCGCGGCTTCGCCGACATCGAGCGCTGGCAGACCGGCTACCTCCCGGTCTTCGGGATCTGGGCGGCGGTGGTGCTCGCGCTCTGGCCGCCGCTGTTCGACTTCGCCTGAGCCGGGGCCGGGACGGGCGGCACGGTGCCGCCCGTCCCGGCGCGGTCAGGCGTCGGCGGCGACGCGGTCGGCGTTGCGCAGGCCGAGGTTGTCGCGCAGCGTGGTCCCGCTGTACTCGGTGCGCAGCGCGCCGCGCTCCTGGAGCAGCGGCACCACCCGGTCGACGAACTCGTCCAGCCCGGTCGGCACCAGGTGCGAGCCGAGGATGAAGCCGTCCGAGCCGTCGTTCTGCACGAAGTCGTCGATCTGCTGCGCCACCTGCTCCGGCGTGCCGACCAGCGGACCGCGCTCGAACTGGTCGATGACCACCTCGCGCAGCGAGAGCTTCTTGGCCTCCGACACCTCGCGCAGCTTCCGCACGGTGGCGAACCGGTCCTGGTGCACGAAGGCGCGGCCCTGGATGATCGGCGGCGCCTCCGGGTCCGGCTCGATGTCGGGGACCGGGCCGTCGGGGTCGAAGGCGGAGAGGTCGCGGTTCCAGATCTGCTCCAGCAGGATCAGCGCGGTCTGGCCGGTGACCTGCTGATTGCGCACCTCGTGGTACTTCTCGATCGCCTCGGCCTCGGTGTCGCCGAGCACGAAACTCGCCGAGGGCAGGATCTTGATGTCATCCGCCTGCCTGCCGGCCGCCACCGCGCGCGCCTTGATGTCGCGGTAGAAGCCGGCTGCCTCCGGCAGCTTGCCGTAGGGCGAGAAGACGGCGTCGGCATTGGCCGCGGCGAAGGCCCGGCCCTGCGGCGAGACCCCGGCCTGCAGCAGCACCGGCCTGCCCTGCGGGCTGCGCGGCACGGTGAACCGGCCCTCGATGTCGAACTGCTGGCCGCGGATGGCGAAGGCGCCCGCGTCCGGCCTGGCCAGGAACTGCCCCGACTCCTTGTCGGCGACGATGTCGTCGGCGGCCCACGAGTCCCAGAGCTCGCGCACCGCGTTCACCGTCTCCTCGGCGCGCACGTAGCGGTCGTCCCGGTGCAGGAAGCCGCCGCGCCGGAAGTTCTGCCCGGTGAAGGCGTCGAACGAGGTGACGACGTTCCAGGCGGCCCGGCCGCCGGAGAGGTGGTCCAGGCTGGCGAACTGCCTGGCCAGCTCGTAGGGCTCGTTGAAGGTGGCGTTGATCGTGCCCGCCAGCCCCAGGTGCTCGGTGACGGCGGCGATCGAGGCGAGCACGGTGAAGGTGTCCGGGCGGCCGATGATGTCCTGGTCGAAGACCTGCCCGGCGCGCTCGCGCAGGATCAGCCCCTCGGCGAGGAAGAAGAAGTCGAACTTGCCGCGCTCGGCGGTGCGCGCGGTGTGCTCGAAACTGGAGAAGTCGATCTGGCTGCCTGCCTGCGGATCCCACCACGCGGTGTGGTGGTTGACCCCGCCCAGGTAGGCGCCGAGGATGACCTGCTTGCGGTTGCTGCTGCTCATGGTGGCCTCGCTCAGGCGGTCGCGTAGCGGTTGGGAACGGTGGTCGGCAGGTCGAGCACGGCGCGCAGGCCGCCGTCCGGGTAGCCGGTGCGGAAGGCGCCGCGCCGCTGTAGCGCGGGGACGAGGGCGGCGGTGATCGCGGCCAGGTCGTCCACGGCGACGCCGGGGCGCAGCCGGAAGCCGTCCAGCCCCTGCCCGCCCCAGGCGGTGAGCAGCTCGGCCAGCTCGTCGGCGCTGCCGGTGAAGACGGCCGCGTCCGAGCGGTACTCGGCGCCCGCGTGCTCGTTCAGCCTGGCCAGCCGCTGCGCACCGCGCTCCGCTTCGGTGTCGAGGAAGACGACGAGGTCGGCGAAGATCCGCAGCGGCTCGCCGCTCCGCCCGACCTGCTCGGCGGCCGCGGCGACCTGCGCCACGATCGGCGCCGGGCCCTGCGCGCGGCCCGGTGTGACGAAGACCAGATCGGCGCCGCGCGCGGCGAATTCGTAGACCAGCGGGGCGTGCGCGAGCGCCGTCACCACCGGCTGGCCCTGCGGCGGGCGCGGCGTGATGGAGGGGCCGCGCACCGAGAAGAAGCGGCCTTCGAAGTCGATGCGGTGCAGCTTGTCCCGGTCGATGAAGCGACGGTTCTCGACATCGCGGATCTCGGCGTCGTCCTCCCAGGAGTCCCAGAGCCTGCGCACCACCTCGACGACGTCGGCGGCCTCCTCGAAGAGCTCGGGGACGTGCGCCGGGTAGGTGCCGGTGGCGATGGCCTCGGCGTGCTCGGCGGCGGTGAGATCGCGGATCTCCCTGCGGCCGAACTGCTTCGCCTCGGAGCCGGAGGCGGAGACCCTGGCCTGCCAGCCCGCTCGGCCGCGCGAGGTGAAGTCCAGCGTGGCCAGCGCCTTGGAGACGTGGAACGGCTCGGTGTGCGTGACCGTGACCGTCGGGATGAGCCCGATGTGCCGGGTCACCGGCGCCACCCGCGCGGCGATCAGCTGCGCGTCGATCCTGGCCCTGACCTGGTCGGTGGAGTCGGGGTGCTCGTCGTGCCAGTCGCCGGGCGTGCGCAGGCTGTCCTCGATGGTGACGAAGTCGAGCAGCCCGGCCTCCGCGGTGCCGACCAGGTCGGTCCAGTACCCGGGGGTGAAGAGCTCGGTGGGCCGGGAGTTCGGCTCCCGCCATGCGGCCGGGTGCCACCCGGCACCGTCGAGCGCGACGCCGATGTGGAGGGGTTTCGGTGCCATCGTCTCCCGTTTCTGTGCGCGTGGATGTCACCCCGTGCAACGTCGTCCGGCGGTGCCGCGAACGTCGTGAACCGGGCCGTCCAACCGGACCCGCTGGTCGCCACGGGTGTCAACGATTCGGATCAGCTCGAGCGCGCGGGAACAGCGGCCCGAATGGAATTGCGGTGAGCGCAACCCGTGCCCGCGATCGTGCGCCTCGCTAACGTCCGAGGTCGGACACCGTTGCAGGAGGAGCGTGCGTTGACCATCGACACGGCCATCGAACCCGAGATCGCACTGCACCCGCTGGACGACCCGGTGCGGTCCTCGCTGCGCGGCGCGCACCGCCGCTTCGCCACCTGGACCGGGCGCATCGCCCGCTACCACCCCGAGGTCGCCAAGTTCGTCGGCCACCCGCCCGCCCTGGACGACCGGGACTGGCTCGATCTCGCCACCGTCCTCGGCCCCGGCGGCAGCACCGGGCTGCGCGGCTTCGGCCACGTGATCCCCGCCGACTGGACCGTGCTCAGGGAATTCGACTCCGTCCAGCTCGACGGCAGCGCCCTGCGCACCGAACCCGACCCCACCCTCGACGTGCTCACCGCCGCCGACGTCCCGGAGATCCTGGAGCTCATCGCCCGCACCGAACCCGGCCCGTTCGCCCCGCGCACCATCGAGATGGGCAGCTACCTCGGCA
Source organism: Nocardia sp. NPDC057227 (assembly GCF_042669725.1). Classification (NCBI taxonomy): domain Bacteria; kingdom Bacillati; phylum Actinomycetota; class Actinomycetes; order Mycobacteriales; family Nocardiaceae; genus Nocardia; species Nocardia sp. NPDC057227. The sequence continues at coordinate 143,538 of NZ_JBHUXA010000007.1, forward strand.
TCAGGGAGCGCGGGCGGCTGGTCGCCATGGCCGGGGAGCGGATGCACCCGGCCGGGTGGACCGAGATCAGCGCGGTCTGCACCGATGCCGAGTTCCGCGGGCGCGGGTACGCGTCGCGGCTGGTGCGGGCGGTCGGCGCGGTGGTGCGCGAGCGCGGGGAGGTGCCGTTCCTGCACGCGGTGGCGCACAACCACACGGCCATCAGCCTGTACGAGACGTTGGGGTTCACGCTGCGGAAGCGGTCCAAGGTGACGCTGGTGCAGGCGCCGGGCTGAGGCTCAGCGGCAGGCGGCCGACCGGAACCGCTCCCCGTCCAGCACCGGCACCACCCCGCTCACCCCGGCCTCCCCCGCGATCGCCACGTCCTCCGGGAACCCGCCCGCGATCAACTCCCGCCCGGAGGCACACGCGCGCAGCGCACTCCCGACCTTCCCCTCGACCGCCCGCCACGCCAGCACCGCCATCCGCGCCTCCGGCGAGAACCCCTCCTGGTCGGGGAGATTCGCGAGCACGGCCCCCGCGCCCCACAGATCCTCGACGGCGGGCCGCAGGGACCCGTCCGGCCAGCGCTCCCCCGCCGCCACCACGGCGACGCTGCGCCCCGCCCCGACCCACCCGGCCACCGCGGCGGCATTCCGCAGCGACGCCCCGGCACACAGCGACCCCGCCGCGGCGAGCCGATGCGCGATCGTCGAACCGTTGGGCGAGGGCAGCACCAGCCGCTCGAAGGGCTCGGCCCGGCGAATGGTCCCCGGCGAGAGGCTCACCTGCCCCGGCCCGGCCACCCGGCGCCCGACCGCGCCGACCGCGCCCCGCGCGGCGGCGTACTCGGCGACCCCGTCGTGTCCCCACCGGTACGGGAACACCTCGATCCCGAGGTCGGCGGCGACCGAGAGCGTGGTGGTGAAGGACAGCACGTCGACCACGACGGTCACCTCGGCGCGCACCGCCTCCGCGCCGACGGGCCCCCAGTCGAAACGGACCCGGTACTCCCCCTGCCGATGCTCGGGATTCACCGCGGCAGCAGCGAGCGGAGGTGCCCCTCCCAGACCTTCGGCTCGCGCACCCACCAGGCCACGCTGTCGCCGTCGACGGAGATCCGCAGCAGGTCCTGACGCACCGACTTGCCGTTGTGCGAGCGCACGACGTCGACCCCGGTGACCGCGGTGAGCGGAATCTCCAGCGGCTCGGACGATCCCGCACGCCGGAACCACAGCCGCTGCCCGGTGAGCACCAGCGCGCCGTTGCCCCGAATCTGCTTACCGCCCTTCGACTCCCAGCCGAAGTAGTTCGCCATGGCGTCGCTGCGCAGCACCTCGCCGGGCGCGAAGGCGGTCTCGACGGCGTTCGCCGATGACCGCTTCACCCGGCCGGTGACCAAGACGACGGTCAGTGCGATGACACCGCCGACCAACCCGACGATAACAATGACCAGAAGCACGATCAGCAGGATTGTCACGGCCGCAGCCTAACCGGCGCGGGCCGGGGAGGAGCGAGCATGACGCGCGAGCAGGATCGGCGGCGCCCGGCCGGGCTCGGGCTGCGGGCCTGGGTCACCACGAAGCTGGTGCGCCGGGTGCTGCGGTTCCTGGCCTGGTCGCGCATCGTCCGGGTGACGGTGATCGACCGCGAGATGGTCCCGGTGCGCGGGCCGGTACTCGTGGCGAGCAACCACATCTCCATGCTGGACGCGGTCTTCCTCTGGGGCGCGCTGCGCCGCCGCGCCATGGCGGTGGCCATGGCCGAGCTGTGGACCTGGCCGGTGGTCGGGGTGCTGGTGCGCAGGCTCGGGCACATCCCGGTGATCCGCCGCGACCCCGACTCCGGCCGCGCGGCGCTGGAGCAGGCCGAATGGGTGCTGCGCCACGGCGGCGTGCTGATCATCTACCCCGAGGGGCGCTGCGTGCGGCCCGGCGAGGTCGAGCCGTACAAGCCGGGCGTGGCGAAGCTCGCTTTCAGCACCGGGGTGCCGATCATCCCGGTCGGCACCACCGGCACCGACGACGTGCTCCCGCTGCGCGGCGCGGACGGCAAGGGCCGCTTCGACCGCACCCGCCCGGTGACCATCCGCTTCGGCCTGCCCATCGATCCCGCCGACTTCGATTCGCCGGAGGCACTGCTGACCCACCTGCGCGAGCGCATCGAGGAGCTGCGCGGCTGACCACCCCTCGACAGACGGCCGGATCCCTCGTACCGTTCCGAGAACGGAACTCTCCTCGAAGGAGAACGTAAGGAGCCGCCGTGGCCGCCGAGCCGATCCCGCAGACCCGCTACACCTTCTGCCGCTACTGCCCGGCGGCCTGCGGGCTGAAGGTGACCGTCGAGGAGAACCGGGTGCGCACCATCTTCCCGGACAAGCAGAATCCGCACAGCTGGCGCGATTTCTGCGGCAAGGGCCGCACCGCGGGCAAGCTCGTCGAGCACCCGCGCCGGATCCTGGCGCCCATGCGGCGGGTCGGGGACGGGTATGTCGAGGCCACCTGGGAGGAGGCGCTCGCCGATATCGCGGCCAGGATGACCGCGCTGGTCGAGCGCGGCGGGCCGGACGCGGTCGGCGCCTACTACGGCAACCCGGCCGGCTTCTCCACCTCGAACCTGGTGTTCATGAACGCCTGGCTGGACGGGATCGGCACGCAGAGCCGCTACGCCGTCGGCTCGGTCGACCAGAACGCCGCGCACGTGGTGGCCGACGCGCTCTACGGCTCCCCGATCATGATCCCGACCTCGGATATCGACCGCTGCGACTACTTCCTGCTGGTCGGCGCCAACCCGGCGGTGAGCGCCTGGAACTGGCTGGAGTCGGCGCCCGGCGGCTGGCAGCGGGCCCTGGAGCGACAGCGCGCGGGCGCCCGGATCGTGGTGGTCGACCCGCTGCGCACCGAGAGCGCCGACCGGGCCGACCTGCACCTGGCCGTGCGGCCGGGCCAGGACTGGGCGCTGCTGCTCGCCCTGGTCGCGGTGATCCTCGGCGAGGGGCTCGAGCACCGCGGCGACCGCGCCGACCTGGTCACCGGCCTGCCCGAGCTGCGCGCCATGGCCGCCGCGGCCGACATCGACGACCTGGCCGCCCGCTGCGACATCCCGGCGCCGCTGATCCGCGAGGTGGCCAGGGATTTCGCCACCGCCCCCGCGGCCATGGCGGTCACCCGCACCGGGACGGCGCTGCACACCTCGGGCACCGTCGCCGAGTGGCTCGGCCACGTCCTCAACCTCGTCACCGGCCGCATGGACCGCCCCGGCGGGCGCCGCTTCGAGCCCGGCGTGCTGGACGCGCTGCGGATCACCGCGCTCGCCCCGGCGACCCCGCACCGCAGCCGGATCGCGGGCCGCCCGCTGGTGGCCGGTGCGCACGCGCTGAGCGAGCTGCCCGCCGAGATCACCACGCCCGGCCGCGGGCAACTCCGCGCACTGGTGCTGAACTGCGGCAACCCCGTCGTCTCCGGCCCGGACGGCGCGGCGCTCGACGCCGCGCTCGCCGATCTGGAGCTGCTCGTCGCCATCGACGTCGTGCAGCGGGAGAGCCACCGGCACGCGCACTGGCTGCTCCCCGCCACGCACTGGCTGGAGCGCGACGACCTGCTCGCGCTCACCAGCGGCATGCACGACGAGCCCTTCGTGCACTACGGCCGCGCGGTGCTGCGCCCGCCGCCGCAGGTGCGCGAGGAGTGGCGGATCTTCCTCGATCTGGCGCTCGCCATGGACGTTCCGCTGTTCGGGGCCCGCGGACTGAACGGCTTCGTCCGCCTCACCCGCCTGCTGGCCGCGCGCACCGGCCGCCCCGGGCTCGCCTTCGGCGCCCACTGGGTGGACCGGCTCATGGTCGCCTCCGCGCGGCGCTTCGGCGGGCGCAGGCCGCGCTGGCGGGAGATCGCCGCCGCGCCGCACGGGCTCGTGCTCGGCCCACGCGAGTACGGGCACTTCCGCAAGGCGCTGCGCACCGAGGGCAAACGGGTCCGGATCGCGCCGCCGGAGTTCATCGCCCGCACCCGCGAGCTGCTCGCCGAGCCGGTGCCCGCGGCCCCGCCGGAGTTCCCGTTCCAGCTCGGCAACCGCCGCCGCAGGCACTCGATGAACTCCTGGCTCAACGAACTCCCCGGCCTGCACCCCGGCGGCAAACGCAACGACGCCCTGCTGCACCCCGACGACGCCGCCGCGCTCGGCATCGCCGACGGCGACCTTATCCGGATCAGCTCCCGCACCGGTGCCATCGAGCTGCGGGCCGCGCTGAGCGACCGGCCGCGCCGCGGCATCGTCGTGGTCGACCACGGCTGGGGCTCCCGCGTCTTCGACCCGCGCGGCGGCGCGGGCCCCGAGGTGCACGGCGCCAACCGCAACCTGCTCGCCGACGCCACCGTCGACCCGCTCTCCCAGACCGCGGCGCTGAACGCGGTGCACGTCGCGGTCGAGCGGGTTCAGCCGAGCCGGTAGAAGGCGGCGGCGTTGTCCCACAGCACGGCCGCCGCGTGCGCGCCCGCCACCTCGGCCACCAGGTCGAGATCGGCGTCGGCGAACGGCCTGCGGGCCCGGGTGGACGGCAGGTCGGTGCCGGTGAGCAGCGCGGACGGGTCGACCTCGAGCACGGCGCGCATCGCAACCGCCGGATCGAGCTCGACCCGCCCGAACCCGGTCGCCTTCACCTTCACCCCCCGCTCCACCAGCCGCAGCAGCTGCGGCAACCCGTCCGCGTGCAGCCCGAGGTGGTCGATGCTCACCGCGGGCAGCGCCGCGATCGTGCCCGCCAGCTCCGCCAGGTCCCGCGCGTCGATGTAGAGCTCCGCGTGCCACCCGGCGACCTCGTACACCCGCCGCGCCAGCCGATCCAGCTCGGTCGGCGCCGCCGATCCCCCGCGCCGCACGTTGAACCGCACCGCCCGCACCCCCGCCGCATCCAGCTCCGCGATCTCCGCGTCGGTGACCTCGGCCGGAACCTGCGTCACGCCGACGAACCCCGGACCGAGCTCCGCTAGCGCCGCCCGCAGATACCCCTGGTCGAAGCCCTGGAATGAGCCGGAGACCACCGTACCGCCCGCGATCCCGAGCCCCGCGACCCGCTCCCGGTAGTGCGCCGCGGTGAACTCCGGCGGCAGGTAGCCGTTGTTCTCGGTCAGCGGGAAGCGCGGGTCGATGATGTGCAGGTGGGCGTCGAAGATGCGCATCCGATTACCCTAGGGCGCGCTCGCGGGCCAGGAAGGCGCGGAAGGTGGTGGCGGGGCGGCCGGTGAGCCGTTCCACCGTATCCGTGACCGTCGCGAGTCCACCCTTCGCCACCTCGGCGAAGAGCGCGGCGACGTCGGCGGCGAAGGGGGCGGGCAACCCCTGCGCGACCAGCGTCTCGGCGAATTCCGCCGCGGGCAGGTCCCGGTAGCGGACCGCGCGCCCGGTCGCGGCGGTGAGCTGGGCCGCGATCTCGGTGTGGCTGAGCGCCTCCGGGCCGGTGAGCACGAAGGTCTCGCCCGCGTAGCCGGATTCGAGCAGCGGCGGCACCGCGCAGGCCGCGATGTCGGCGGCGTCGATGTAGGCGATCCGGCCGTCGCCGTAGGCACCGACCAGATCACCGTCCGCGCTGAAGGCGCCGGTCCCGGTGCGGAAGTTCTGCATGAAACCGGAGGGCCGCAGGAGCACCCACTCCGGCCCTGCCACGCGCAGCCGCTCCTCGAGCACCGCGTGCGCCCCCTCCGCGAGCAGCCCGCCCGCCCTGGCCCCCTGCACCGACACCTTGACGATCCGCCGCACCCCCGCCCGCACCGCGGCCTCGATCACCGCGCCCTGCTGCGCGATCATCGGCTGCGGCCCCGGTGCTGGTACCGCGCCCGGCGAACAGAGGAAGACCCGGGTGACGCCGTCGAGCGCGCGGTCGAGCGAGGCGGGGTCGTCGAAGTCGCCCGCCGCCACCGCGCCGGGCAGCTTCGCCCGCGCCGGATCGCGGACGAGCGACCGGAACGCCGCCCCGCGCCGATGCAACTCCGCCACGAGCGGACGGCCGATGGAACCGGTCGCACCGGTCACCAGGATCATGTGGTCTGCTGAAGTCGAAACACCCTCGGAATACTAACTCGAGGAACCCTCGACTTGAAAGGTGCGACATGGACACCCCCGCCCGCCCGCTGCGCGCCGACGCCAAACGCAATCGGGACCGGATCCTCGCCGCCGCCGCGCAGGCCTTCGCGGACAACGGCACCGACGCCCCCCTGGAGCCGATCGCCCGCGCCGCCGGCGTCGGCATCGGCACCCTCTACGGCCACTTCCCCACCCGCCGCGCCCTCATCGCCGCCCTCCTCGCCGACCGCAACGCCGAACTCTTCGCCACCGGCGACCGCCTCACCGCCGCTCCCCCCGGCCGGGAGCCGCTCACCGCCTGGATCACCGCCGTGATCGAACACGCCGCCACCTACCGCGGCCTCGCCGACGTCCTCGCCACCGGCCTCGACGACGCCGACGGCGAACTGCACGCCGCCTGCCTGCGCATGGACCACATCGGCGCCACCCTGCTCACCGCCGCCAACGCGGCAGGCGCCCTCCCCGCCCTGACCCCCGCCGACCTCTCCGCCCTCATCGGCGCCGCCGCCTGGACCGGGGAGCACAGCGGTGCCGAGCAGGCCGCCCGCCTGGTCACCCTGGCCCTGAACGGCGCCGAATCCGATACCGGCACTGCGGCTTCCCGGTAGTGCGGAGTCACACGCCGACACACTGCGGGGGAAACTCGTTAGGATCCCTCGAGAGTTGCAGGCACGGAGACGAGACAGGACAGACGTGACGATTCCCACCCCGGTGGCGACGGCCATGAGTATCGGCATGGGTGTGCGCGAAGCGCTGCGCGCCGCATTCGACCGGAGCATCGGCATCGGCGCCGACATTCCGCTGAAGGCCGAGCGGATCAAGCCGCGGTGGCTGGAGAAGGTGCTGGGGCTGCCGGAGGGCAGCATCACCGCCATCGAGGTGCTCGACGAGCACTCGGGCACCGCGGCGCGGGCCCGGATCGCGGTGCGGAGCACCGCGGACATCCCGGAGCACCTGTTCCTCAAGCTGCCGCCGGAGAACTACCTGCAGCACGTGATGATGAACGTGTTCGGCATGGGCATCAAGGAGACCATCGCCTACCGGGCGCTCGGCGACGAGCCGCCGGTGCGGGTGCCGCGCTGCTACGCGGCGAAGGTGTCCGGGTTCCGGAAGCGGTCGCTGCTGGTGCTGGAGGACCTCTCCGAGGTGGCGCGGTTCCGCACCGTGCTCGACTCGATCAGCGACACCGAGGCCGAGGCGCTGGTCGACGCCTTCGCCGACCTGCACGCCGCCTTCTGGGGCACCGACCGCTTCGGCACCGACCTCGCCCCGCTCGCCGAGCGCACCACGGCATCGATCCAGCTGGCGAACCTGATCCGGCGCCGCTTCCTGGAGAAGATCAACGGCCATGCCGCCGAGCTCATCCCGGCGGAGATGCAGGCGCAGTGCCGGATCTTCTACCAGCGCGCCCCCGAGATCGACGCCTTCTGGGCGTCGGTGCCGCAGACGCTCATGCACGGCGACCCGCACCTGGGCAACCTGTACTTCACCGACGCGGGCCCCGGCTTCCTGGACTGGCAGATCGCGACCGCGGGCCCCGGCATCAGGGACGTCGTCTACAGCCTCACCGCATCGATGGAGCCGGAGTTGCTGCGCAAGGTCGAGCGCGGGCTGGTCGATCGGTACACGGCCCGGCTGGCGACGGCGGGGATCGAGGTGGACGCCGAGCGGATGTGGACCCTGTACCGCGCCGCCACCACCGAGTTCTACCTGAACGCGGTCTGCACCGCGGAGGCGAGCGACCGGATGCAGCCGCTGGAGGTCTCGGCGGTCGGCGTGCAGCGCGCGGTCGCCGCGGTCGCCGCGCACGACGGGTTCGGGCTGCTCACCGAGCTGATCGACGCGCGGAAGAACTGAGCGCTCGGCCCGTGCTGCTGCGAGCGGATCCGCTCAGGGCAGCGCGGGCCGCGGAAACCGTTGTGGCTGCGGCACGGTGGAGCCATGGCACACGACGACAAGATCCCGATGTTCGATCGGCGGGCCCGTGAGCAGTTGCTCGCCCGCCGCATCGTGGTGCTGGACGGCGCGCTCGACGACGACAACGGCACCCTGCTCATGACCCAGATCCTCACCCTGGCCGCGGAGGACGCGCGGTCCGGGATCGCGCTCTGGATCCACTCCCCCGGCGGCTCGGTGCCGTCGATGCTCGCGATCAGGGACGTGCTCCGGCTCGTGCCCTGCGAGGTGAGCACGCTCGCACTCGGCCTGGCGTGCAGCGCGGGGCAGTTCCTGCTCTCCGCGGGCTCGCCGGGGCGCAGGTACGCGCTGCCGCACGCGCGCATCCTCATGCACCAGGGCTCGGCCGGGATCGGCGGCAGCGCGGTCGAGGTGGAGGTGCAGGCGGAGGATCTGCGCTACACCGTGGAGACGGTGCTCGGGCTGATCGCGGCCGACACCGGCCAGCCCTACGACCGGGTGTACGAGGACTCGCTGCACGACCGGTGGTTCACCGCGACCCAGGCGCGCGAGTACGGCTTCATCGACCACATCGTGGACTCGTTCGGGCAGGTCGTGCCGGAGCGGCAGCGGGTGGGGATCACGTCGTGAGCGGCTACACGATCCCCAACGTCGTCGCCTCGCACCCGCGCGGGGGCGAGCGGATCACCGACATCTACTCGCACCTGCTCAGCGAGCGCATCGTCTACCTGGGCACGGTGATCGACTCCGGCGTCGCGAACGCGCTCATCGCGCAGCTGCTGCACCTGGAGTCGGAGAACCACGAGCAGCCGATCCAGCTCTACGTCAACTGCGAGGGCGGCGACCTCTCCGCCATGCTCGCCGTCTACGACACGATGCAGCACATCAACGCCCCGGTGCAGACCACCTGCGTCGGCCAGGCCATCGCGGTCGGCGCGGTGCTGCTGGCAGGCGGGCAACCGGGCGAACGCAGCCTGCTCCCGCACGCGCGGGTGGTGCTGCACCAGCCCGCCGCCAGCGGCCGCGGCACCATCCCGGACCTGATCATCCAGGCCGACGAGCTGGTCCGGATGCGCACCGACATCGAGGCGATCCTGGCGCGGCACACCGGGCAGCCGGTGGAGCGGCTGCGCCACGACACCGACCGGGACCGGGTCTTCACCGCGAGCGCCGCGGTGGAGTACGGGCTGGTGGACCGGGTGCTCCCCGCCCGGTCGCTCTGAGCGGCGGGATCAGGCGGCGCGCAGCATGGCGGTCGGCGCGGCGGCGGGGCGGCTCAGCTCGCCCGCCACCGCACCGGCCAGCTCGCCGAGCGAGGTGCCGAGCGCGCCTGCCAGCGCGGCGATCATCTCGCTGGACGGCTCCTTGCGCCCGCGCTCCACCTCGGAGAGGTACTGCGGCGAGATACCCGCCCGCCCCGCCGTCTCCACCAGCCGCTCGCCGCGCTCGGTGCGCAGGGCGCGCAGCCGCTCGCCGAGCACCTCGCGCCACAGCGGCTCGGCCTCGGCCCGCCCGCCCGGAATCACCTGGAATCGCCGCTGCTCGCTCATGCATCGAGCCTAGAGCCGCACCCACCCGGCGTGACCCCCGATTTCGCGCAGAGCGGACATCCGCTCAGGACGGTTCCCGCTCCGGAAGCGAACGCTGCACCACGAGCGCGGCGGCGAGCAGCCGGGACCCGCCGGGGTCGGCCGGGTCGATGCCGGTGAGTTCGGCGACCCGGCGCAGGCGGTAGCTGAAGGTGTTGGGGTGCACGTGGATCTCGGCGGCGGCGGCCTTGCGGTCGGGGCCGTGCCGCAGGTGGGCGTCGAGCGCGGCGATCAGGTGCGGGCTCTCCAGCAGCGGGGCGATCCGCTCGGCGAGCCGGGCGCGGGCGGTGCCGGGGCGGGTGAGCTGGTATTCGAGCAGCAGGTCGTCGAGGCGGTACGCGCCGGGCGGCCGGCCGAGCTGCCTGGCCAGCTCGGCGAGGTCGGCGGTCTCGCGGGCGGCGCCGGGGAGGTCGGCGCGGCGCACGGCGGCGGCCGCGGCGAGGTGCACGGGGGTGCCGAAGCGGGCGGCGAGCTCGGCGGCGAGCCGCGCGGCGTCGGGCTCGGAGCCGCTGGGCAGCAGGGCGATTCCGGCCCAGCCGTCGAAGGTGGCGGGCACGGTGGCGCCCGCGGTGCCGTCGAGCAGCCGCTGCAGGACGCGGACGCGGCGGCGGCCGAGCAGCGGCTGCTCGACAGCGCCCGGCTCGGCGTGGCCGAGATGCAGCGCGAGCACCGTGTAGTGCTCGGCGAGCACGGTGTCGGCGCGGGCGGCGAGCTCGGCGGCGGGGCGCCCGGCGAGCAGCGCGGAGCAGAGCGCGCGGCGGGCCTCGCGCTCGGCGCTGTAGATGGACTGCTCCACCTCGGTGTAGGCCTCGACCACGATCACCGTGATGTGCAGCAGCAGGTCGAGCAGCCTGCCGACGATCAGCACCAGCTGCTCCTGCTCGTCCGGCCGCGCCACCGCTCCGGCCTCGTGCAGCACCGCCTGCGCCGAGCCGTGCATGGCCCCGAGCAGCAGCGGCAGCGGGAGCCGGTCCTCGGCGTGCCGCTCGGCGACCGGCGCCACGAACGGCGCGACCTCCGCGCGGGTGAAGTCGCGCCCCTCGTCGACGGCGCGCAGCACCGCCCGCCCGCAGGCGTTGATGGCGGGCAGCACCTCGGCGGTGAAGTGCCCGGCCGGCAGCTCGGCGGCGGGCGGGGTGGCGCCGAGCCCGGCGGCCAGCATCCGCTCGGCGATCCGTGGCCACTGCGCGAGCAGCCGGGCCACCAGCGGGTAGTCGGGCGTCGGAGCTGGCATGCCCCGATTCTTGCCAGGCCGCGGCGGCACCGGCAAGGCGGCCGCGATCTTTTGTCTCCGGGAACAAGTTTCACCCGGATTGTTCTCCGCGCCGTGCAGTGACCCGCCCGTGTTCCCGGTCCTAGCGTCGAGCTGCGGCGCACCGGGGCCGCCCGAGGGGAAGTGAGGCCGGATGAGCGCGACGACATCCCGCACGACCGGCGGTGTGCGCTGAGTATCCCGCGGCCGCAGCACGATCCGTTCCACCGCCCGCCGACGGGGTTCGCGGCGCTGCCGCCGGGCACCGTGCTGCGCAGCAGGCCGGTGCGGCTCGCGCTGCTCGGGGTCGTCCCGCAGCGGGTTCCGGCCTGGCAGCTGCTCTACCGGACCAGGGATCGGGAGTGGTCGCCGGAGGCCGCGGTCACCACGGTGCTGCTGCCCGACGGCGCCGACCCGGCCGAGCCGCGGCCGCTGGTCTCCTTCCAGTGCGCGATCGATGCCGTCGCGCCGCAGTGCTTCCCGTCGTACGCGCTCCGGCTCGGCGCGCGGGCGCCCGGCGCGATCCCGCCGCTGGAGCTGCCGCTGATCGCGGCCGCGCTGGCCAGGGGCTGGGCGGTGTCGGTGCCTGACCACGGCGGCCCCGGCGGCCACTTCGGGGTCGCGCGGGAGCCGGGCTACCGCGCGCTGGACGCGGCGCGGGCCGCGCTCGCCTTCGCCCCGCTGGGGCTCGCGCCGTCGACCCCGATCGGGTTGTGGGGGTACTCCGGCGGTGGCCTCGCGACCGCGTGGGCGGCGGAGGTGGCGGCGGAGTACGCGCCGGAGCTGGATATCGTCGGCGCGGTCGCGGCCTCGCCGGTGAGCGACCCGGCGGCGGCCTTCGTCCGGCTGAACGGCACCCTGTTCGCCGGGTTCACGGCGCTCTTCGTCGCGGGGCTGCGGCGCGGATACCCGCAGCTGGAGTCGGCGCTGTCGGCGCACCTGGACACCCGCACCCTGACCCGGCTGGCCGCCGCCGAGACCACCGCGACCCTCCCGCTGCTCGCCCGCTTCGCCTGCCGCGATCTCGGCGCGCACAGCGGGCGCGGGCTGCCCGCGCTGCTGGCGCACCCGGCCCTGCGCCGGGTGCTCGCCGACATCCGCCCCGGCGACCGGGCGCCGGCCATGCCGATGCTGGTGGTGCAGGGCGTGCACGACGAGGTGATCGCGGTCGCCGACGTGGACGCGCACGTGGCCCGGCTGGCCGCGGCGGGCGCGCACGTGCACTACCTGCGCGACCGGTGCAGCACCCACCTCGCGCTGCAGTACCTGGCGCTGCCGCTGATCGCGGACTGGCTGGCCGACCGCTTCGCCGACCGCCCGCCGCCGCCCGCGGGGACCAGGACGGTGTGGTCGGTGGCCGGGGTGCGCGGCCGGCTGGAGTTCGCCGCGCTGCTGGCCCGCATGGTGCTCGGCAGGCCGCTGCGGGCCACGGCTAGGCTCGGCGGGACCATGACCGACGATCCCGTGGCGGCGCTGCGCCGCTGGACCGACTCCGGCGGCACCTGGCAGGTCGTCGCCGGTGGTGCGGGCGCGATCACCGTCGCGCTGCTGCCGTGTACCGGCGGCGAGGAGGTCGACCGGCTGGTGTCGGACGATCCGGCGCTGCGCGCGTACATCGGCGGCCGCGCCGGCAGCGCGGACCACTGACCCGTTCGAGGAAGGACACCCCGTGCCCCGTATCGCCACCGCCGACGTGGTGCAGCGCCCGGCGCTGCTGGATTTCCTGCGGCCGCGGCACCACGCCCTGCTCAGCACGGTCCGGGCCGACGGGCGGCCGCAGATCTCGCCGGTCACCTGCGGGGTGGATCGGGACGGGCGGATCGTGATCTCCACCTACCCGGGCCGGGCCAAGACCCGCAATGCCGAGCGCACGCCGCAGGTCTCGGTGCTGGTGCTCTCCGACGACTGGGACGGTGCCTGGGTGCAGGTGGACGGCACCGCCGAGGTGCTGCACATGCCCGCGGCGTTGGACGGGCTGGTCGACTACTACCGCTGCATCGCGGGCGAGCACCCGGACTGGGACGAGTACCGCGCGGCCATGGCCAGGCAGGACAAGTCGCTGATCCGGGTGACGATCGAGCGCTGGGGTCCGATCGCGACCGGCGGATTCCCCCCGGAACTCGCGTGAGCGAGCACGCAGGGTCCTCGCGCACGCGACGAAACGGCACAGCGTGAGCGAGGTCGTTCTCGCGCTGTCCGACGTCACCTTCCGGCGCGACGGCAAGCAGATCATCGACGGCATCTCGCTGACCGTGCGCGCGGGCGAGCGCTGGGCGCTGCTCGGCCCGAACGGCGCGGGCAAGAGCACCCTGCTCGGCTTCTGCGCCGCCGTCACCTTCCCCAGCACCGGCACCGTCGACGTGCTCGGGCGGCGCATGGGCCGGGTCGACCTGGCCGCGCTGCGGCACGGCATCGGCCACGTGAACCCGAGGCACCCGCTGCGCTCCCCGCTCACCGTGCGCGAGGTGGTGCTCACCGGGATCACCGCCACCGTCGACACCCCGATGCGCTGGGCGCCGAGCCGGGCCGAGACCGAGCGCGCCGACGCCATGATCGCGACGGTCGGGCTCACACCGAAGGCCGACCGCACCTGGCCGGTGCTCTCGCAGGGCGAGCGCGGCCGCGCGCTGATCGCCCGCGCCCTTGTCGCCGAGCCCCGGCTGCTGCTCTTCGACGAGCCGACCACCGGCCTCGACGTGGCCGCGCGCGAACAGCTCCTGGAGACCATCGCGCACCTCGACCACACCCACCCCGAGGTCGCCTCGGTGCTGGTCACCCACCACCTCGAGGAGCTCCCGACCACAACGACGCACGCCCTGCTCATCGCCGACGGCCGTACGGTCGCCGAGGGGCCCGCCGTCGAGACCATCACCACGGCCACCGTCTCGGCCGCCTTCGACCACCCGGTCGAGGTGCGGCACGAGGCGGGCCGGTGGAGCGCGCGGTCGGCGGCGGCCCGGGTGTAGGCGCTCGAATCGGTGAGAATTTATTTCCGGCCGAAGGAAGTACCGGCTGGTCAGGGCGGTCACCGACGCGCCGGAGCGGCCGCGAACCCGGGGCAGGATCGGTAGCCGGGGCAATAATTCTCCGAGTCCGGATGCGGCCCGCGTTCGGCGTGCGCTCGGACGAAGGGACCGCGATGACGGCGGCGAAGACGGAGCTCGGTGCGGGCGCGGCGGTCACGGCGGCGGACGGGCATCCCGTGGTCGCCCGGGTGCGCGAGTACGCCGAGCGGGTGCTGCGCCCGGCCGCGCTGCGCACCGATCGCGAGGGCGTCCCGCGCGCGCACATCGACGACCTGGCCGGGCTCGGGCTGCTCAACCACCTGGCGCCCGCGGAGTACGGCGGGCTCGCGCTGGACCGCAACACCGACCGCAGGCTGCACGAGATCGTGGCGGGCGCCTGCTTCGACACCTGGCTGGTGTGGGCGCAGCACGCGCCGCTGGCCGGGCGGATCACCGAGCTGCGCAAGCAGGACCGGCCGATTCCCGAACTGGCCGAGCGGATCCTGCGCGGCGAGCTGCTGCTCGGCGCCGGGGTCAGCGACGTGCGACGCTTCCCCGACCACTACATCGCGGCCAGGAAGGTCGAGGGCGGCTGGGTCTTCGACGGCACCATCTCCTGGGTCAGCGGCTGGGGGCTGAACTCGGTGCTCACCGTCGCCGCGGTGCAGGCGGCGACCGAGACCGTGGTCACCGCGCTGGTCCCGATCGCCGACGGCGTGCACAGCGAAGGGCTGCTCGAGCTGGGCGCGGTCGCGGGCAGCCGGACCGCGCGGGTGCGGATCGAGTCGGTCTTCGTGCCGGAGGCCAACGTGCTCGCCGCGCAGACCCTGGAGAAGACCAGATACGACGACATCGGCACCGCCAGCGATGCCCGCGGCCACCACTTCGGCCTCGCCGAGACGGTGCTGCGCGAACTGGAGGCCGCCCCCGACCCCGACGCCCGCGCGGTCGCGGCGACCTGGCGCCCGCGGGTCGCCCGGATCAGGGACTCCGCCTACGCGCTCGCCGACGAGGCGCTGGCCGCGGGCGGCGGCCCGCACCGGCTCGAGGAGCGGCTCGCCACCAAGGCGGCCAGCGGCGAGGCGCTCGGCACGCTCACCCGCGCGCTGCTGATCGTCCGCTCCGGCCGCGGCCTCGGCAGCGACGACACCGCGCAGCTGCACGCGCGCTCCGCGCTCTTCGTGCTGGTCCAGGGGCAGACCGGCGATGTCCGGCGCGCCCAGCTCACCCGGCTCGCCCGCTGAACACGAACAGGAACCACGCTCGATGACGCTCGAATTCCTCTGGTACATCCCGAATCAGGTCGTCGCGGGCCACCGCGGCGAGCCCGTCTCGGCGGACCACAACAGCCTGGAGACGCTCACCGCCCAGGCCAGGGCGCTGGAGGAGCACGGCTGGCGCGGCGCGCTGCTCGGCGCGGGCTGGGGCCGCCCGGACACCTTCACCGTCGCCACCGCGCTCGCCGCCCGCACCACCACCTTCGAGCCGCTGATCGCGGTGCGCCCCGGCTACTGGCGGCCCGCGAACTTCGCCGCGTCGGCCGCCGCGCTCGACCACCTGACCGGCGGCCGGGTGCGGGTCAACATCGTCTCCGGCAAGGACGATCTCGGCGCCTACGGCGACGCCGAGGGCGACCAGGCCGACCGCTACGGCCGCACCAGGGAGTTCATGCAGCTGGTCCGCAAGCTGTGGACCGAGGACGACGTCACCTACCGCGGCGAGCACTACCAGGTGACCAACTCCACCGTGCAGCCGCGCATCGCCAGGCGCGGCGAGCGCAGGCACCCGAAGCTCTACTTCGGCGGCGCCTCCGAGGCGGCCGAGCGGGTGGCGGCGACCGAGGCCGACGTGCAGCTCTTCTGGGGTGAGCCGCTCTCCGGCGTGCAGGAGCGGATCGAGCGGCTGAAGGCGCTCGGCGCCGAGCTGGGCCGCGAGCACGCCCCGCTCGAATTCGGGCTGCGGGTCACCACCTTCGTGCGCGACACCACCGAGCAGGCGTGGGCCGAGGCGGAGGCGAAGGTCGCCGAGATGGCGGCGCAGCAGGGCGACGTCGACCACCGGAACCCGTTCCGGCGCACCGCCGTCGGGCAGCAGCGGCTGCTCGACCTGGCCGAGCGCGGCGACGTGCTCGACGACAACCTCTACACCGCGCCCGGCCGCTACGGCGGCGGCGGCGCGGGCACCACCTGGCTGGTCGGCTCGGCCGAGGACGTCGCGAAATCGCTGCGCCGCTACCAGGATCTCGGCATCACGCACTTCGTGCTCTCCGATACCCCGTACCTGCGCGAGATCGGCAGGCAGGGGGATCAGCTGCTCCCGCTGCTCCGAGGATGAGCGCGGAGCTCACCTCCGCTCCCGCCGCCCCGCCCGACCTGCGCTGGAAGCGCCTGGTCGGCGTCTTCGCGCTGACCAACACCGTCACCTACGGCGCGCTCATCCAGGCGTTCACGGTGCTGCTCGTCCCGATGTCGGAGGCGCTGCGCGTCTCGCGCACCGAGGTGGCGGTCGCGGCCACCATCTCCACGCTGATCGGGGCGTTCGCGGCGGTGCCGATCGGCACCATGCTGGATCGGTACGGGGGCAGGCTGCTCATGACCGCGGGGTCGGCGATCGGGGTGGCCGCGGTGCTGCTGTGGTCGAAGGCCACCGGGCTGCCCCAGCTCTACCTGGCCTTCGTGCTGGTCGGGCTGGCGCTGGCGATGTCGACCTACGAGGCGGCGTTCGCGGTGCTGGTGGTGGTCACCGACACGCGGCACCGGGACGGCGCGATCATCGCGGTGACCATGATCTGCGGCCTCGCCACCAGCTTCTACTACTTCCTGGCCGGCTGGCTGGAGGGGCAGATCGGCTGGCGGCACACGCTCGTGGCGCTCGCGCTGATCCTGGCGGTGGTGGCGGTGCCCGCGCACCTGTGGGCGGTTCCCGGGCGCACCGCGCACAGTCTGCGGGTCACCGGGCGGCACGGGGTGCCGGTCGGTGCCGCGCTGCGCAGCCCCGGCTTCTGGTTCATGGTCGTCGCCTTCGTCGCGCAGAGCGGGGTGACCTCGGCGTTCCTGCTGATGATGGTGACCTGGTTCCGCGATGTCGGCTTCTCCCCCACGGTGGCGGCGGCGCTGCCGATCGGGGTCGGGGTGCTGCAGATAGCGTCCCGGATGGGGCTGGCGCCGCTGGCCCGGCGGTTCGGCATGGCCAGGGTGACGGCGGTGTCCTTCGCGGTGCAGGGTGCCGGGCTGCTGGCGCTGCCGCTGGCGGGCACCTCGCTGCCGCTCACCCTCGCCTGCGTCGGCGCCTTCGGCCTCGGCTACGGGATCAGCGTGGTGGCCAGGCCGTCGATCGTCGCGGAGACCTTCGGGGTGGCGCGCTTCGGCAGCATCCTGGCGCTGATGACGGTGCCGATCGCGCTCTCCAGGGCGGGAACTCCGCTCGCTGCCGCCTGGATCGGGGACTGGCGCTTCCTGGTGCTGCTCGGCGCGGCGTGCCTGCTCGCCGCACTCGCGCTGCTCCCGGTCGCGCGACCGGTGGGCCGGACGGCCGATCCCGCCGCCTGACCACACCGCCGCGCGAGCGCGCTCAGGTCCGCGCCTGCTCGTGGCTCTCGACGAAGGCGAGGAAGCGCGGGACGACCTGCTCCGGGTTGGCCCAGAGCAGGTCGTGGCCGACGCCGGGCATGATCTCGGCCTGCGCCCGGGCGATCCCCTCCCGCGCCCGGGCGGCGCCGAACTCGGGGTCGGCGACGATCGTCTCCGCGCCGAAGAGCACCAGGGTGGGGGCGTCGATGGCGGCGAGCTGCCCGTCGGTGAAGGTGCGGTCCCACGGCATGGCCATCCGGAATTTCGTGATGGCGCCCGCCAGTTCGATACCGGCGTCGTCCAGGACATAGCGCGGCATGAGCCACCGGTTGAACTTGCGCATCCGCTCCGGGGTCGGGTTGACACTGCCGACGATGAACTTCCACAGCAGCCCGAGCCGCGGCCTCGCGAAGGTGGCGGCACTCGGCTCGAGCAGGGCGAGGCTGGCGAGCCGGTCCGAGCGGTGCACCGCGATGGCACCGGAGAGCCAGGCGCCGAGCGAGTTCCCGGCCAGGTGCACCCGCTGCTCGCCGAGCCCGTCCAGCACCTCGGCGAACCAGGCGGCGATATCGGCGGCGTCGCGCACCGGGGCCGTCTGGACGCAGCGCCCGGCCCAGCCGATGACATCCGGCGTGTAGACGACGTGGTCGCGCGCCAACTCCTCGATGAACGGGTACCAGATCTGCCCGTTGCCGCCGATGCCTGGCAGCAGCACGATCGGGGCACCGGTCCCGGTGCCTGACTTCCGCACATAGGTGCTGCCGAACGAGGTCGGCACCTCGTGCTCCGTCGACGGCACCGGCCAGCGCGCGGCCACCGCGTCGTAGGCCGCCCGGAACCGCGCCTCGCCCGCCGCGCTGCTGAACCTGCCGATCTTCGCCATGCTCTCCACCCTCCCTGAGTTGTTAATATGAACGTACCATAAAAAGCGATATGTCCGTATCAGGAAACGAAAACGGGCCGGAACCCTGTGGGGTTCCGGCCCGTTCAGCGGTAGATCAGAGCTTGAGCCCGGTCCCGTGCACACCGTGCTCGTCGATGAGCGCGAGCTCGTCGGCGGTCAGCTCGGGGAAGCTCACCGCGGCCAGGTTGTGGTCCAGCTGGGCGGTGGAGCTGGCGCCGATCAGCGCCGAGGTGACCTCCGGCCTGCGCAGCACCCACTGCAGCGCCAGCTGGGCCAGCGACTGGCCGCGCGACTCGGCGAGCTTGTTCAGCTCGGCGGTGCGCTGCCGGTAGGTGTCGTCGATGACGTCCGGCGAGAGGAAGGTGCTGTTCTGCGCCCGCGCCCCCTCCGGGATGCCGCCCAGGTACTTGTCGGTGAGCAGCCCCTGCGCCAGCGGCGAGTAGACGATCACGCCGAAGCCGTCGTCCTTCGCCGTCTCCAGCAGGCCGTTCTGCTCCGGGCGGCGGTCGTAGATGCTGTAGCGCGCCTGGTGGATGAGCAGCGGGACACCGGCTTCGCGGAGCAGCTCGGCGACGGCGTGCGTGCGGTCCGGCTGGTAGTTGGAGATACCGACGTACAGCGCCTTGCCCTGCTGCACGGCGCTGACCAGCGCGCCGACCGACTCCTCCAGCGGGGTGGAGAGGTCGGGGCTGTGGTGGTAGAAGATGTCGACGTAGTCGGTGCCGAGGTCGCGCAGGCTGTGGTCGAGCGAGGTCAGGATGGACTTGCGCGAGCCGCCCTTCAGGTACGGGCTCGGGCCGATCGGGTTGCCCGCCTTGGTGGAGAGGATCAGCTCGTCCCGGTACGGCGCGAGGTCCCTGCCGAGCACCCGGCCGAAGTTCTGCTGCGCGGCGCGGTGCGGCGGGCCGTAGCGGTCGGCGTTGTCGAAGTGCGTGATGCCGAGATCGAAGGCGTGCAGGATGATCTCGCGCTGGGTCTCGTAGGCGTAGTCGGTGCCGAACTTCTGCCACAGCCCGAAGGAGAAGGCGGGCAGGTCGAGCCCGGAGGTCCCGGTGCGCCGATACGGGATCCGCTCGTACCGGTTCGGGGCGGCCGTGTAGGTCAGTTCGAATGCTCCATGGGACATCGGATCTGCGTTTCCTTTGCTGTCGAGGTTCAGAAGAGCCCGGTGGTCGGCGGTTCCTCGCCGGTGAGGTGGTAGGCGCCTGCGACGGCCGACTTCCACTGCCGCGGATTGTGGTTGGCGGTGGTGCGGGCATTGCGCCAGTGCCGGTCGTAGCCGAGGTCGCGGCTGGTGATCGAGCCGCCGCCGACATCGAAGAGCAGTTCGGCGGCGGCGAGCGCGGATTCGATGGCGATCACGCCCGCCTGGGCCACGTGCACCGATGCCGCGGCGCCCGCCGCCCGGAGCGCGTCACCGGTGAGCCCGTGCACGCCCGCCAAGGTTTCGGCGGCGAGCAGTACCACGGCCCGCGCGGCCTGGGCGCGGGCGGCGATCTCGCCGACGGTCTGCCGGACGTACGGGTCGTCCACGCTCGCCGTCGCGGTGCTGTGCTTGATCGGGCGGGCCTTCTCCCGGACGTACCAGACCGCGTCGTCCAGCGCCCGCGCCGCGACCCCCGCCTGCACCGCGGCCAGGTAGAGCTGGGCGAAGGCGCCGGTCCACGGGTTGTCCGGCTCCGGGGTGCCGAGCTCGGTGACCTCGTCGGCGCGGACCCTGACCTCGGTGAAGCGGGTGGTGCCGCTGGCGGTGAGGCGCTGACCGACGGCGTCGAAGTCGTCCAGCCGCTCGATGCCGTCCCGATCCAGCGGGACGGTGAAGCGCACAACGGTGTCGTCATCGGCGCGCGCCTGGGTGGAGAACCAGGCGGCGTAGAGGCCGCCGGTGGAGTAGTACTTCTCGCCGTTCACGATCCAGTCGGCGCCGTCCGGCCGCGCGGTGGCGTTGATCCGGCCGCTCGCGCCGCCGGTGCGCTCGTTGGCGGTGCCCGCGAAGAGGTCGCGGGCGCGCAGCCGGGCCAGGGTGCGGTCGCGCTGCGGGCGGTCCGGGCGGGCCACCACCTGCTCGGCGGTGAGGAAGCTGCTGCGCAGCGCCTGCGCGATATTGGAGTCGGCGCGGGCGATCTCGATGATCACCTCGGTGACGTCGCGCAGCGAGCCGCCCGCGCCGCCCTCGTGCGCCGGGATGCCGGTGAGCGCGATGCCTGCCTCGGCCAGTGCGCGGACGTCGGCGAAGGCGTAGTCGCGGGTCTCCTCGCGGTGCTTCGCGGTCGCGGCGAGGCGGGTCAGGATCGGGGTGATGGCCGCGCGGATGCCCGCCACGGTGAGCGGTTCCGCCGTGGCCGGATCACGTTCGCCTGCGGCGGGAGGTGCCTCCAGCCGAGGGCCGTTCGTGGCCTCACTGGACACAGGTTCGTGCAGTGCGGTCATGCCGGGACCTCCTCGATCGTCGGGACGGGCAGGCCGAGCGCGGCCCGCAGGGTCGGGTGCGATGCGCGGCGGGCGAGTGCGGGGACCACCCGGTCGATGGTGTCGCGCACCGCGTCGGCGCCGCCGACCGGGGCCAGCAGGACCGCGTCGAAACCGGACGCCCAGGTGGCGAGCTCCGCGGGGTCGGTCTCCGCGGAGACCTCCGCGCGCCCGATCGCCGCGAAGGGACCGGTGGGCACCTCCGCGCCGCGCTCGACGAAGACCACGTCCGCGAGGCCGAGATCCGCGACGCCCGACTCCGCCTCGACCGCGAGCACCGGACGCCCCTGCACCGAGGACGGCCCGTCCAGCGGCCCGGCGACCCGGTAGTAGCGCCCGGCGAAGTCGATCGGCGTGATCAGGGCGTCGTCGAGCACGAGTGCCCGCTCCTGGTCGCCGAGCAGGGCGGCGCGCGGGAACGATTCCCAGAGCCGGGTCAGCAAGGTCGCGTACTCGGTCCAGCGGTCGGCGGGCGAATCCGCGGCCGGATCGGGGGCGGCGGCGTCGCTCACCTCGTCGCCCGTGGCGGGGCGCAGCACCACCCCGGCCCGGCCGCCTACGGCCCGGTCGAAGGAGAGCACCCGGCGCGCCGCGTTGTACGGGGCGTTGCCGGTGGTCGGCAGGTCGATCAGGTAGCCGAGCTCGGTGGTGCGCCCGGCCAGGTAGGCGGCCACCACGCTCGGATCGAGCGCCCGCGCCGCGCCGCCGGTGGCCGCGGTGCGCACCCGCAGCGCGACCACGCCCGCGCGCTCGGCCGCGGCGGCCACCTCCGCCGCCGCGGCGAGCGGCACGAGACCGGGCGACCCGCCGACGGCGATTTCCAGCAGAACAGGAACAGTCATCGTTTCTCTCCGCTCAGCGCGCCGCTTCGAGGGGCCCGCGCTCCGCCACCGGAGCGGCGGGCAGCCCGAGCCCGAGGTGGTCGCGCAGCGTGGTCCCGTCGTACTCGGCGCGGAAGAGCCCGCGCCGCCGCAGCTCCGGCACCAGGTGGTCGGCGAAATCGTCGAACCCGGAGGGCAGCACGTCCGGCATGACGTTGAAACCGTCGGCCGCCCCGTGTCGGAACCAGCGCTCGATATCGTCCGCGACCTGCTCCGGGGTGCCGACCACGATCCGGTGCCCACCACCGCCGGAGAGTTTCCGCAGCAGCTGCCGCAGCGTCGGATTCTCCCGCGCGATGATGTCGCGCACGACCCGGTTGAAGGTCTGCGAACCGGCGCTGGCGTCGGGGGCCGCCAGCAACTCGGCGGGGAGCGGCTCGTCGTCGGGCAGCCCGTCGAGGGAGAAGCCGAGCTGCCCGGCGAGCCGGGCGCGCGCGTAGGCGTCGGGCAGGACGTCGTCCAGCAGTTCGCGGCGCGCCCGCGCCTCGGCCTCGGTACTGCCGAGCACGGTGGAGAGCCCGGGCAGCACCACGATCTCGTCGGGGTCGCGCCCGAAGCGCCGCGCGCCTTCCCGCAGTTCGGTGCGGAAGTCGCGGGCCAGGTCGATGTCCTGCTCGGCGGAGAAGATCACCTCGCCGACCCGGGCGGCCAGCCGCTTGCCGTCCGCCGAGCCACCGGCCTGCACCACCACCGGCCGCCCCTGCGGCGACACGTACTCGGTGCGCGCCGCCCACGCGGCGACGACCCGTTCGACGAACTCGCCCGCGCGCCGGTACCGCAGCCCGTGCTCCGGCTCGCCCGCGCGGCCGAAGTTCGCCGCGGCCACCGGCCCCGCCGTGGTCACCACGTTCCAGCCGAACCGCCCGCCGCTCAGGTGGTCCAGGTCGCCGAGGCGCCCGGCCAGCTCGGCCGGGTCGTTGTAGGACGAGGAGAGCGTGGCGATGAGCCCGATCCGCTCGGTCTGTGCCGCGATCCGGGCCAGCACCGTCGTCGGCTCCAGATTGTTGCCGGTGCGGTGCTTGGTCGACGGGTCGAGCGAGGGGCCGTCGGCCAGGAAGACGGCGTCCAGCCGCGCCTCCTCGGCCTTGCGCGCGATCGAGGTGTAGTGCTCGATCGTGTACGAGGCCAGCCCGTCGGTTCCCGGGAACCGCCAAGAGCCGCCGAAGACACCGGAATTCAGGATATTGACGTTCAGATGCAGCTGCTTGCTCACGCCGACGCCTCCGCCGACGGCCGGTTCCGGTAGTACCCCGGCTCCGGCGACTCCCCGTTCACCAGGTACGCCCCGACCACCCGCGGCTTGTAGACGACGGGGTTGTGCGAGGCCAGCGTGCGCGCGTTGCGCCAGTGCCGATCCAGGTGCGCGCTGTTCCGCGCCGTCGAGGAGCCACCGGCGTCGAAGGCGCGGGTCGCCGCGTCCAGCACCGCCTCGATCACCGCGATCTGCGCGGCCGAGGTATCGAGATACGCCCGCGTGTAGGCACTTTCCTCGCCGCTGTCGTGCGCCGCCTGCAGTCGTTCACCGGCCAGCCGGAGCAGTGTCTCGGCGGTGAGCCTGCGCGCCTCCAGCAGCCCGACCACGCCGAGCACCTCGGGATCATCGGCCGCCTTCTGGGTGAGCGCGTGCAGGCTGGTCCTGGTGCGGGCGCGCACGATGTCGACCGTCTCGGCGACGATGCTGCGCGCGATCCCGGTCAGGTTGGCCAGGTGCACGATCTGCACGAACGAGTCCAGCCCGCGCAGCGACTCCTTGAACTTCCCGACGTCGCCGTTCGGCTCCACCGGGACGTCCGCGAACAGCGTTGTCCCGCTGCCGGTCTGGCGCTGCCCGATGCCGTCCCAGTCGTCCACGTGCGTGACGCCGGGGTGCCTGGCCGGGATCACCACGAAGCCGCGGCCGCCCTCGTCGTCGGCCACCGCCGCCCGGATGTAGTCGGCGAACCGCGCGCCGGTCGAGTAGAACTTGGTGCCGGAGACCAGCCGCCGCCCGTCCGGGGCGACCCGCACCTTCGTGGTCGAGGCACCCCACCCCGGCGTCACGTCACCGGCTGTCACCGCCTCCGCGACCACCGCCGACGGCTCGGACTGCGCATTGCCGAACACCGCGCCGTCGCCGATCGCCCGCAGCCAGTGCGCGCGCACCTCGGGATCGGTCTCCAGCAGCAGGATCTCGACCGTGGTGAAGTGGCCGCGAAAGATCTGCGGGACGTTGGAGTCGGCCTGCGCGGCCTCGGCGAGCAGCTCGAACAGCACCGGCAGCTCGACGCCGAAGCCGCCGAACTCCACCGGCACCCGCAGCCGCCCGAAGCCGGCGTCGGCCAGCTCCCGGATCAGCGCCTCCGGGTGCTCGAAGGCCAGGTCGCGCTCGCCGACGCCCTTGGCCAGCTCCAGCAGCACCGCCCGGATGCGCTCCAGCGCGGCGGTCAGGGTCTCCGGTTGCGTGCTCATGAATCTCCTCCCGAGCTGAGGTCGCGCCCGGCGATGGCGTCGACCAGCCGGACCGTGTAGTCGTCGGCGGGGTGCGCGAAGACCTGCTCGACCTCGCCCTGCTCGACGATCCGGCCCTGCCGCATGACCGCAACCCGGTCCGAGATGGCCCGGACCACCGCGAGATCGTGCGAGATGAACAGGTAGGTCAGGCCGCGCTCCTCCTGCAGGGTGCGCAGCAGGTCGAGGATCTGCGCGGCCACCGAGACGTCGAGCGCGGAGATCGGCTCGTCCAGCACCACCACCTCGGGCTCCAGTACGAGGGCACGGGCGATCGCGACCCGCTGCCGCTGCCCGCCGGAGAGCTCGCGCGGATGCCGCCGGACGAAGTCGGCGGGCAGCGCCGCGGCTTCCAGCGCCGCCACCACCTGAGCCTCGTTCGGCCGCTTGCCCCTGTGCTTCCCGCCGAACGAGCGCAGCGGCTCGTCCACCACGTCGTAGACGTCGAAGCGCGGGTCGAAGGAGGAGTACGGATTCTGGTAGACGATCTGCACGTTCCGGCGCAGCGCGCGGAACTCCCTGCGCCGCAGCCGGGTGATGTCGGTGCCGAGCAGGGTGGCGCTGCCGCCGGTGGCCTCGGTGAGCCCGGTCAGGATCCGGGCGGTCGTCGACTTCCCCGACCCGGATTCGCCGACGATGGCGAAGGTCTCGCCGCGCTTGACCTGGAACGTGATCCCGTCCACTGCGGTCACGTCGCCGTACTCCTTGCGCAGCCCGGCGACCTCGATCACCGTCTCCCGGTCGGCGGGGGCAGCCGCTCGGGGCCGGATCCGGCCGATCCGGGACGGCACGCTGTCCAGCAGCTTCCTGGTGTACTCGTGCTGCGGCGCGGCGACGATCTCCCGCGTCGGCCCGACCTCGACCAGCTCGCCGCCGCGCATCACGCCGATCACGTCGGAGCGGTCGGCGGCGACGCCGAGGTCGTGCGTGACCAGGACGACGCTGGTGCCGAGGCGGCGCCGGATGTCGTCGATCAGGTCGAGCACCTGTTTCTGCACCGTGGCGTCGAGCGCGGAGGTCGGCTCGTCGGCGATGATCAGCTCCGGCTCGGCGGCGACCGCGGCCGCGATCAGCACCCGCTGCCGCATGCCGCCGGAGAGTTCGTGCGGGTACTGCCGGTAGCGCCGCTCCACCTCGGTGAAGCCGACCAGCTCGAAGAGCTCGTACACCCGGGCCCGGCGCGCCGCCGCGTCCAGGTCGGTGTGCAGCAGCAGCACATCCTCCACCTGGTGCCCGACCCGGCGCACCGGATCCAGCGAGACCGTCGGGTCCTGCGGGATCAGGCTCACCGCCCGGCCGCGGATGTCCCGCCAGCCCTTCTCCGACAGCTCGGTGAGCTCCTGCCCGGCGAACGAGATCCGCCCGCCGAGCACCTCGCCGTTCTCCGGCAGCAGCCCGAGCACGGCGTGCGCGGTGGTGGTCTTGCCCGACCCCGACTCGCCGACCAGCGCGAGCACCTGCCCCGGCGCCACCTCGAAGGAGACGCCGCGCAGCACCGGCGTGAGCCCGCGGTCGGTGCGGTACCCGACGCTCAGGTCGCGCACCGAGAGCACGGCGGTCGCGGTGGTGCGGAGCTCCTCGTCGACCAGGGTCACGACTGCCTCCTCGTGATGTGGTGCGCGATGTGGTTGGTGGCCAGCACCACCGCGACGACGGTGAGCCCCGGCCACAGCGTCAGCCAGCCGCGGGTCGCGATGTAGTTGCGGCCGTCGGAGACCAGCCGCCCCCACTCCGGCTCCGGGGGCTGCGCGCCGAGCCCGAGGAAGCTGAGCGAGGCGATCCAGATGATGGCGATGCCGAACTGCACCGTGATCAGCGAGACCGTCGGCGCGATCGAGTTCGGGATCACGTGCCTGCGCAGGATGTCGAGCGTCGAGGCGCCGCTGGTGATCGCGGCCTCCACGTAGGTGCTGGTCCGCGCCTTGAGTACCTCGGAGCGGATGAGCCGGGCGAAGGTCGCCGAGGTGGTGAGCCCGACCGCGATCCCGGCCTGCAGCACCCCGAAGCCGAGCAGCACCACGATGGTGATGGCGAGCAGGAACCCCGGGATCGCCAGCACCACGTCGATCACCCGCATGAGCGCGCTGTCGGTGAAACCGGCGAACCACCCGGCCAGCGCGCCGAGCAGCGAGCCGACCAGCACGCCGACACCGACCGCCACCGCCGAGCCGAGCAGTGAGGCGCGGGCACCGTAGACCACCCGGGTGTAGAGGTCGCGGCCGAGCTGGTCGGTGCCGAACCAGTGCTCGCCCGACGGCGGCTTCAGCTTGTTCGCCGGGTCCGGCAGCAGCGGGTCGTAGCTGACGAACAGGTGCGGGACCAGCGCCCAGAGCAGCGCGGTCGCCACGACGGCGATCGCCAGCACCAGCGTCCAGTTCGCGCCGAGCCAGCGCAGCGGGGCCGCCTTCTTCTCCGGTGCCTGCGAGTACTTCTCGTGTTCCAGGACGGCGGTCACGGCATTGCCACCTCGGCCGGGAGCCCGCGCGGCGGAACGACCACGCGCTTGCGGGCGAGACCGGCGCGGGCCTTGGTGAACCGCTGCGTCCGGCCGTCGACCAGCACCCGCGGGTCGACGAACGGATACACCAGGTCGACGGCGAGATTCACCAGCACGTACGCCGCCGCGGAGAGCAGCACGACGCCCTGCACGACCGGCAGGTCCTGGGTCTCCACCGCGCCGACCGTGAGCTGCCCGATCCCGTCCCGCGCGTACACCGCCTCGGTGACGACGGAACCGGCGATGAGCTCGCCGAAGGTCAGCCCGAGCAACGTCAGCACCGGCAGCGACGAGTTGCGCAGCACGTCCTTGCGGAAGACGAAGCCCTCCCCCGCGCCCTTGGCCCGCAGCACGTGCACGAACGGCTGCCGCCGCGTGCCGCGGATCGAGGTGGCGAAGACCTGCGACATCGGCGCCGCCACCAGCAGCCCCAGCGTCGCGGCGGGCGCGACCAGCGCCAGCGCCGACCCGTCGTCCACCGACGGGATGAGGTGGAACCGGAAGGAGAGGAACTGCAGCGCCAGGATGCCGACCACGAACGTCGGCACCGAGGCGAAGAGCGCGGGCACCGACCCCGCGAGGTCGCGCAGCCACGCCCACCTGGCGTAGTTGATCACGATCGCGACCACCCCGGCGAACACCAGCCCGAAGACCAGGGCCAGCCCGGTCAGCGCCAGCGTGCCCGGCAGCGCGGTCCCGATCATCTCCGCGACCGGGGTCCCGGTGGAGAGCGAGAAGCCGAACTCACCGCGCAGCGCCGCCGCCAGCCCGTGCAGGTACTGCTCGTGGATCGGCCGGTCCAGCCCGTAGTACTCCAGCATCATCCGCCCCGCCTCCGGCGAGATCTGCGCGTCCGGGTTCTGGATCCGGTTGTTCACCGAATCCCCCGGCAACGCGCTGAGCAGGACGAACGACAGGGTGTAGGCCGCGAGCAGCACCAGCACCGCCTGCGCGAGCCGCTTCAGGACGTAGCCGCGCATCCCGCTACTCCGCGATCCAGGTGTCGTACAGCCAGGTGCGGGCGGTCGACTCGGTGCCGAAGCCGTGCACCGACGGCGCGAGCCCGAACACCTGGGTCTCGTCGTACAGCGGGATCATGTATCCCTCGGCGAGCAGGTGATCCTGGATCGCCTGCACCGCCAGCGCCCGCTTGGCCGGGTCGAACTCGAAGGCCTGCGCGCGGACCAGCTCGTCCAGCTTGGCGTCCGGGGTGGGGTTGTGCAGCTCGTTGGTGGCGGTGCTGTCGTAGGCCGAGCGCAGCACGTCCGGCTCCGCGCGGGAGAGCTGCCCCTGCACCAGCGCCCAGCTGTCGGCGCGGGCGGTCTGGGTGGCCTCGTACTCGGTGAGCGAGGTGGCGTTGATGTTCAGCTCGACCCCGGCCTTCTTCCACTGCGACTGCAGCAGCTCCAGCACCGGCTGCGCGACCTGGTAGTACGGCGCGATCCAGATCTCGATCCGGAGCCGCTTGCCGTCCTTCTCCCTGATCCCGTCCGAGCCCTTCTTCCAGCCCGCCTGCTCCAGCAGCGAATTCGCCTTGTCCAGGTCGTACTTCAGCGCGTCGCCCGCGTCCGGCCGCTGCGGCGTTCCCTGCACCAGGATGCTGCCCGGGATCGGGTAGCTCGGGGAGAGCACCGTCTGGTTGATCTCCTCCCGGTTCGTCGCCGCCTGCAGCGCCAGCCGCACGTTCTTGTCGGTGATCGGTGCGGTCGAATCCAGCTGCGGCGACAGCTTGTTCGTCTGCCCCTGCACCGGGAAGGCCTCGATCCGCCCGCCCTGCGCGCCGACCGTCTCCTCGTCGTACGGGGCGATATTGCGCGAGATGTGCGCCTCACCGGACTGCAGCGCGCCAACCCGGGTGCCCGCCTCCGGCACGGTCTTGAAGACCACCCGCTCCAGGTACGCCCGGCCCTCGTGGCCGGAGCCCGTCGGCGCCCAGTTGTAGTCCTCGCGCCGCTTCAGCGTGATCCCGGTGGTGCCGTTCACCGACTCCACCACGAACGGCCCCGAGGCGATCCAGTTCTGCGCCTGCCCCTGCCCGTTCAGATCCTTCTCCAGGAACGGCTTCGCCAGAATCGAGCCCGCCCGATAGAAAGAGGTCACCTGCAGGAAGCCCACATTCGGCTTGCTGAAGTTCACCTTAACGGTGAGCGGGCCGACGACTTCACTGCCCGTGTAATTCGCGAAGAAGGAATCCGCCGGAATTCCGAGCGCCTTGTCCCCGAAACCGTGCTGGTCGTAATTGGCCTTCACGATCGCCGCGTCCACCGGATCACCGTTGCTGAACGTCACCCCCTCGCGCAGCGTGAAGGTGTAGCTCAGCTTGTCCTGGCTGATCTCCCAGGACTTCGCCAGCCACGGCTTCACCTCACCCGACTCCGGATCCTGCCAGGTCAGCCGGTCCGCGAGGTTGTTCGTGACCTGACTGTTCGACCAGATCGACGCCGTCGGCAACCACGCCGTGTACTGCACCGGATCGTAGAAGTTCAGCGTCCCCCCGTACACCGGAGTGCCCCCCTCCGCCCCCGACGAATTCGACGACCCGCCGCACGCGGCGAGCGCTGTCACGAGAGCGGTCGCCACCGTCGCGGTGGCCAGAAGTCTGCGGAAACGGATATTCCTCATGGCGGTGGTAGGTCTTCCTCGAAATCGCACGCCGACGGTCCGGCGCTGTCCGGGAAAGTTGACCATTTCGCGGTGGGTGGGGCGACGGGTTAGCTCAGCGTGATTCGAACTCCGCGACCGTGAAGCTTTGCTACATCCGTCGGCACCGGCGAGGGCGTCGGGGCACCTGGGTCCACCGTCGCCTAGACCCAAGGGTGTCGGGGATCGGTGCCGTCGCGCGGCTGCGGCTCGAGGATCGGGTGGTGCTCGGCGTCCGGCGTCGAGTCGCTGCCGCTGGATCCGGCCTCGCCGGCGAGGCCGGGCAGTAAGAGTCTCTCATCTCGAGTTCTCACATCCGAATTTTCTAAGCGGTTGCGCGTCAGCATGATTGACGTCGTTGCTCACACTCTCCCGTTTCTTCGACCGGTTCCGAATTCGCAGGGCACACTCTAGGAACGGTGCCGGCATGTAACCGCCGGGCACGGACGAGCAAGGGATTCATGCGTTACGGACCGCGGTGGCCGGTGGGGCCGTCGCAGCCGCCCGGGTCGCCACCGCTCCGCAATCCGCGAGCATCCGATATTCCCGGAGCACATTCCGATCCACGCTGGGCCAACGACGCCCATCGCCGAAGGGGGAGACAACGGTGATTCTGTCGACGAGTTCGGAGACACCCACTTTCCGAGTGGCCCGCCTGGAAGACCTCGTCGCGATCGACGCGCTCGAGCGAGCCGAGTTCGATCGCTTCGCCTACCCGTATTTCGCATTGCGTCAGTTGTTCGACGTACACGGGTCGCACTGGTTGATCGCGGAAACCGAAGGGCGAGTCTGCGGATACACCATGGTCGCACTGAGCGACGCGAGAACCGCCTGGATTCTCGGCCTCGCAGTCGACTCGCGATATCACCGCCGCGGTTACGGCGGCGCACTGCTGCGCAGCACGGTCGACCGCTGCCGGTCGGCAGCCGTACCGCAGATCCTCCTGACCGTCCGGCCGAGTGATCATCCGGCCGTCGGGCTCTACCGCAAGTCCGGTTTCGTCCGCATCGAGTACGACCCGGACTACTTCGGCCCCGGCGAAGGCAGGGACGTCCTCATTCGCCGGTTCGAGGATCCGGAACCACGTCCACTCACCGACGCAGTTACCGATCGGTGGCGGAAGGAACGCCCCGAGCTCCTCTGATCCGGGACGCTCGCGACCGCCATCTCACCAAGTCTTGAATGCGAATTCTCGTTGCGACACGGCCGGGAACGCGAGATCCGTGCGACTACGCAGATGACCGAGCCGGGCGAACCATTCCGTCGAGAAGGCGGGGTTGGTCTCCAGCTGCCGCCACAGCGGCCGCAGCACGGCCGGCGTATGAACACCTGGCGTCCACAGGTGTGTGACGCCGGCGAGTACCGGAGCGACGGCCTGCGTCACATCCGCCCCCAACGGCATCGCATCCACCTGGTCGGTGATCGCCTCGACGACGGTCAGCAGCCAATCGTGCCGGGCCAGATCTTCGCAGAACGCGCCGACAGCGGCGAGTTCGGTCTCGTTCCGCACAGTCACCACGACAGTGCGAACCCGCCCCTCTTCGAGCCGGAATCGCAGGGTTGCCCCGGCACCGATGTGCGCGGCCCACCGCAACCTGGTAGTGGCAGCGCGGAACGGGGCTCGCTGATCGAGCCCGCTCCACATACTCACTCGATTGAGCAGGTGCTGCGTGATCGACGGCATGTCCACGGTGCCCGGCGGCGGGTCGACGAAGCGGAGAAATCCGTCGACGAGCCGCTTCCGGGTCTGCGGAGTAACCCGGCTGACCACCTCGGCGACTCCCACCCTGGAAAGGTAGTGCGACCAGACCTGCCGCTGCGACGATTCTGCCGCCACCACACCCGTATGGGCCGAGCTCTGCAGGACCCGACCACCGCAGACGACGGCATGCACCGCTGCGGTACCGATCGCGTGTACCGCGGCGCCCGACACCCGCGGGAGTCCGCAGTCGAACCCCGCGGCGATCGTCGGCGAGGTGCCGACACTGCTGGGCCTGGTACGCCACCGCACCGGGTAGCCGGGCACGATGGTCAGCATTTCTTCCGCGGAGGCTCGGGTCAGGGCAGTCGAATGGGGAACGAGGCGCGTATGGACCTCCCCGGTGACGAGGATCGGATCAACCGCTCCGGCTCGAGCCACCCCCCGCTGCAGGTCGGGCAGAACGCCGTGGAGCGTTTCGAATGCCGGAGCATGCTCGACTCCGTCGACCGCTTCCAGGCCGCCGAATTGCGCGAGCGTGTAATCGGGCTCCGCGAAACCGACCGCGTTCGGTGTATCCATCAGCAACCGCCGAGGAAGACATAGTCCAGCCGCTCACCGGCATCGCGTGAGACATCCACCAACTCGGCGGTGCCGCGATCCACGATGTCGTCCACGATTTCGCTATCGAGCTGGAGGTGGTCGATGACAACACGAACCGCGTGTTCGATACCCAGATAGTACCGAGGCATGATCGACAACGAGCGGTATGCGGCGAAGGGTTTGGCCCTCGGCTCGAGCTGAACGATCGCGGGCAGGTCCGCCCAGCGATCGGGCCAGACCGTGCGATCTTCCCAGGTGACCGGCTGAGCCACCGGATTCCCCTGATCACGGAGAATTCCCAGCCGGAGCAGCTGCCAGACCGACGCCAGGAAGGGGCAGGACCACTTCACCGTCGTCGTCGCCGTGCCGTTCACGCCGGTGCGGCTCTTCCGCCACATCTCGACATCGAGAAAGATCGAGTGCTCCCGGCGGCTCAGTTCTTCCGGGTGTTGATAACTGCGTGAACGCATGGCTTGGCCGACGCGGATACCATCCGAGCCCCGCTTCCCATTGGCGAGCCAGCCGGATTTCAGCGCGGGCGGCCGGCTCCCGGTCTCGCCTTTGGCCGGCTCTTCTACAATTCGGGCGGCCACCATCTCCGCGAGAGGTACGAACTCCCCGGCACGCACGGCCGGAGCTTCGTGACAAGCCGACTCCCGGCCGAGATAATCGATCCCGACTCCGAATTCGGAGGTGATCTCCAGCAGCTTGCCGATGACCTCCGCTGGATTTCCACCGTCATCGAAGTAGTCATCGAGAAGAAAACAGGTACTGATGCGCGCGTTGCTTCCGAACTCCGCCTCCGCACTCGCCGTGACCGCGTGGAGCATAGGCGCGACCCGCTTCAGCTGCCTACGGATCGCTTCGCCTCCCCGGCGGAGGTCGGACATGTACAGATGCCCCACCTCGACGGATAAGTGGGACAGCGGAACCCGGGCTACACGTAGTTGTGTGCTGGCCTCATCGTATCCGCTGCCATGCTCCACTGTCGCCGATTTCCTTTCCGAAGAAGTGCGGGAGTCCTAATATCAAAACTGTTCCCAGTATTCCGTGTCGATCAGGCGAGCAGTCAGCTCGTCGAATGCCGCAGCGGTTTCCGGATTTGCGATTTTATTCGCGACATCGGTGTCGAGAATGACCTGCTCCCGCCACTGCAGCACCGGTTCGACCGGTGTCTCGCCGAGGAGGGAAGTGGCGCCGATCAGGTGCCGTGAGGCCAGCGCCTTGAGTGCGGCGTTCTGCTCCGTCAGCCACGCCGCCTGCGCTCCCCGGTAAACGCCGTCCACCGACTTGTTCAGTCGGGGCACCGCTGTCCGCACATAGCGCAGGTTCTCGAGGAACTTCTTCTTGTCGTGGCCCCAGAGCGCCGCGCCCGCCAGCAGACCGTGATGTCCGTGCACGAGGCCGCTGGCAGCGAGGATGTGTTGCCGCGTCCACCGATGGAAGACGAGCCACCGCACGGTCGCGGAGGAGAGGTGCGGGCTCGCGGTCGCGCGCAGCGCGAGCTCCATGGCGAGCGAGCGCCCTGCGCTGAGATCGACGACGGCGACGTCGAATTCCTGCTCGAGTGCCGCCAGCAGGGTGATACAGCGACCCACGACCGCATCGGTCTCGTCATCGATGCCGTTGAACTCCGCGCCACCCTCGTCGCCGGGAAAGAGAACGAGCTGCCCGGTGCGCGACCGGATATTGCGGAGTGCGGGACGGTCCGTCGCGGCACGGATATCGACCCGTGCCACCGGCTCACTCCCGTGCGTCAGGTAGGAGTGCAACCCCTTCTCGGGCACCCCCTGCTCGACCCCGCCGATTTCGAACAGGGCACCCGCCGTCGGCGACCCGAAATCGAAGTCCAGGTATGCGACACTCCGCCCGCCGGCGCACAGCCGGTAGGCGATGTTGCAGCTCGTCACCGAGCGCCCGGTGCCTCCCTTGTCCGAGGTCGAGAAGACGATCACGAGTACACGCTCCTCGTGGCGTCCCGCCGCGCGAACGCGAGCTGGTTCAGGTCCCGCAGCGCGTCCGAGGCCAGCACGAACGCGGTGCCTGCCTGCCGCCGCGCCACGAGCTGCCGCGCCTGCTCCAAATTGTTCTCCACGCGATCGAGCGTCACGCGCTTCTCCGACACGTCATCGATGCCGACGTTCAGCAACTCCTGATTGAGCAGGTGTTCCGCTTCGTTCAGCAACTCCACGGCCCGATTGATCATGGCAGGGGAGGTGAGGGGAGCCTCCCGGAAGTTCCGGTCCGCTGCCACCAGGCATTCGACAACTCGCTCGGTCATATACCACGAGGGGTGCGTCGGCTCGGCCGATCCGGGGTCGAAAATCGCTGTCGGGTTGTCCCACAGCCCCTTTCCGAATGCGCTGCGCAGGACCCGCGAGTCCAGGTGATCCATCACCGACTTGGCGAGCTCCATCAGCCTGTCCCGCGACCCGATATTGCCGGAGAGGTGCGCGGCCTGCAGGACCCGCTTGAGCAGCACGGCGGCGAAATCCGAGACCATCCAGCGTAATTCCGGACCTTCGCCGACCTTCTCGCTACCGCGCAGTGCGAGACCGACGCCCGTGGTGTGCAGGGCGACGGCGGGGTCGTCGCGCGTCGCGCGGCGCAATATCCGGCCCCGTCGAGCGAGTTCGTCGAAGACTCCGATCGACCGAGTCAGATCGTCGTCCGTCGCAGCGCGACGAATAAGGTCCTGGATCAGCACCGCGGAGACGATGAGGCTGAAGTAGTCGGATTCCTCACCGTCCGACGTGCGCCACGGAATATCCTCTAGCGGCCAGCTCGGGTCGCCGAAGCGGGCGATCGTCGACCAGTACCCCTGGGTCAGGTCCCAGCGCAGCCGCAGCGCCTCGGTCAACCGCCGCTGATCCTCGTTGAGCAGATTCAGCTCACGGGTGCGCGGCGAGATGAGGTCGTTGATGCCGTCGAGCGCGATGATCGTGAAGTACAGGAACGGTCGCGCTTCGGCATATCCCTGCTGTTTGGCGATGGGGATATCGGCGGCGTCGATGATCTCGGACGAGTTCTCGACGATGCCCCAGCTCCACCCGCATTCGAAAAGCTTGCCCTCGTCGTCGAGTTCGGTATCCGGGCTCTGCCCGAGGCTGATGTCACTGCGCAGGCGGTTGCGGACCCGCTCGAGATCCTGGGCGATCTTGTCCACCACGACGCGCTCGGGCAGTTTCGCCGGATTGAGCATGCGCAGCATGTTCTGCCCCGCCGGGGACTTCGGGGTCGCGGTGTGCACGACGAAACTGCGCACGAGGCCGGCCATCGCCGCCGTCAACCGAGCACTCAGCGCCGAACGCAGCAGCTCGATCCGTGCCACCAATTCATCTCTCGCCCCCGACCTGACCCAGATCTCGAAGACCCGGAGAAAGCCGAGCCCGGCGATGCACAGGGTGGTGGACATCGAGTAGGAGTCGACCACCTCGATCGCCCGCTGCGCGCTGACCGGTGGCAGATCTTCCTGGCCGCGGAGATAGTCACCCGCCGAGAAGTCCGGGGTGCCGTCCGGTTTCGTATTGCGTTCGATGTACTCCTCGAGCAACCGCACCACGACGGAGCCGATGCGAGTCTGCCCGCCCAGCGGCTCGAGCACCGCGCGGACGTCGTCGGCCATGTCGTCCGGACGATCGAGCGCGAGACTCTCGATCTCGGTCGCGGGATACAGCAGACACAGCAACTGCTCCGAATCGCTGATGGAGTTACCCCCGGAGAGCGGTTCGCCCTCGGCATCCCGCCCGGCCCAACTCCAATTCTTTCCATCCCAGCAGCAGGCGAGCAGCGCAGCCCAGATATCCAGAATTTGCTGCCGCGGTCTTATTCGCACCGGCCCGCAGTCCTTCCCCCGAGTGTGCGAGCCGCATCCAGGCCACCGCGAACCGACTCGCGTGAGCGTCGTTCCGAGAAAAGTACCACGATACCGCAATCCATTGCGCCTCTGCGCCTTTCGATCTGAGAGGCTCGCGCGCCAGCGTAAGCGATCGGGCGAGCGTCGTCCAGATGGATACCGATCGGTCCGAAATGGTGCCCACACACCCCAGGCACGAGCACTTGGCAAATATCCCGTGCGCTCCAGCCCGCAGGTTGAAGTTTCACCTCGACAATGCCCCTGACAGGACGAATATCACCCCCAGTGAGAGCAGAAGACGAACAATCCACAATGGTCACGGCGGCCAGGCTACTCTTCGGCACATAGCCTCGCGGGCAGACACTCCAGCCCCCGATTCACGCGGCGGGCCCGTTCGCGGTACCCCGCTCCCCTCGCTGTCGAGCCGTTCGCAAAGCCGTTGCATCGCAGCATATTCGTCACCGAGACACACTTCGATCGGCGCGTCACGCGACGATCGGGCGTGGCTTCGCATCAAAGCTCTCAATACGAAATTCGAATATCGTGGCTGTCGTATCCCGGTGCGCCGAGCGCGCTGACCGACCTAGTCGGGTACTTTTCTGGGCACGGTGCCCGCATTCGGGCACACTGTCGGAACGAAGGTCGGTAAAAGAACCGGGCAACGGGCCCGCAGGGGGATCTGTGCGGATCAAGCCACGGCAGCAATTGCTGGAGCTGTGGCGAGCAGTTGTGACCTATCGCTCGGCCGACGCCTGGCTCGGCGGAGGTCGCGAAGATTCGAATTCGATCAGCGATGCCGAGCAGCTGCTGTGCCTGCTGTACCCGGCGACCGAGATCGATGCGTTCGCCCTCGATCAGCCGGACAGGATCGCGCCCGACGTGCATCGGGCACTGGAGCCGTGGGGCGATTCGACCGAGGCCGGTGGCGTGCTCGTCGGGCTGCTGGAGGAGTACTTGCGGCGCTACACCGACACGGACGGGGAGCCGGTCTTCAGTGCGGGCTCCTACTTTCGCGCGGCCGACGGCCACCCGACCGACGCGCAACTCGCGCTCGACGTCGTCGACTCCTATTCCATGTCGCTGAGCCTGTGCATCGCGGCGCTCCGCTTCCTCCGCGGACTGGAGGGTGCGCTGGCGGGGGAGCTACGTCAGTTCGACCGGGACGTCTACGAGCGAATAGGGCCGCTCCGCGCGAAGACGAGCACAAGGCTCACTGCGGCGATGACCGGGTTGGTCCGCAG
Source organism: Nocardia sp. NPDC057227 (assembly GCF_042669725.1). Taxonomy (NCBI): domain Bacteria; kingdom Bacillati; phylum Actinomycetota; class Actinomycetes; order Mycobacteriales; family Nocardiaceae; genus Nocardia; species Nocardia sp. NPDC057227. The sequence continues at coordinate 180,204 of NZ_JBHUXA010000007.1, forward strand.
CTTCGTCATCAACACTCCCGCGTCGGCCGACGATGCGCACGGCGAGATACTCCGGATGTTGAGCCAGAACCGCTCTCCGTCGGAGACGCTCCCGCGGCTCACTCGCGAACTCGAGCGGTTACGGGTGCGCGCCTCGAACGAGGTCGAGTTCGGGCAGCTCTCCGGGGTCGACGTCACCGACGACCGGCGGCTGTTCGAGTGCGGCTGGGGCTGGGGCATCGTCCGGACTGCAGCCGAGGTCGACATCGTGCCCATCCGGCTCGGCAGCGCGCCGGGGCACGCCGCACCCCGCCCGTACCTCTACTTCACGGCGGTCGCCCTCGACGGGATCAGCGATCTCTCCTCGCAGCGCATCCGGGAACTCGAGCTGCTGAACGACGAGCAGCGAGCCCTGGGCGACGCCCTGCAGCTGCGATTCGAGCTGGCGCGGACCTACTGGAGCACGGTCGCCCGGTTCGGCGGCGGGCGCTGGCCGCTGGAGGACATTCCGTGGCGTACCTCGGACGGTCAGGAGTCCGACTACTACAGCCTGGTGGTGACGGCCATCCTGGTCCAGGATCTCGTCTACCGGGGCAGCACCGACGACTTGGCGCGCACCGTCGAGGTCTTCGACCAGCTGGCCCGACGCGGCCGGATCACCAGCCGGGCCACGACGGCCGACCCCGCCCTAGCGCTGCATCACCCCGGTGTCCTGATGGAGCTGGCGGGCAGCGACATCGGCGGTGGCTCGCTGCTGCACTGGTACGTCTCCGATTACGCGACCATGCTGCTGAAACGCTGCCTGCAGGCGAGCAGATTGCGCACCGATGTACGGACCCGCGATCAGCTGATGAGCCTCGCGGAGGCGGCGATGGAGCACCTCGCCGCCCGGATGAAGCGCGGCGGCGCGGCCGCCGGGCTGTGGGACGAGCCGGACCCCGCGGTCGCGGGTGGCGACTCGGGCGTCTCCTGGTTCATCACCGAACGGATGATGGAATGCCTGGTTGTCGCACACAACACCTTCGAGACGGATCCGCTCGCGCCCGGCACCATGGTCAATCGCGCGGTCGATCTGCTCAGCGAGGCCGAGCATCTACTCAATCGCGAGGAGCTGCGCATCGAGGGCTATCAGCTCTCGCACAGCGAGCGCGAGGTCGGCCGGATCCGGCAGAAGCTCGACCGGGCACGCGACATTCTGAGCGAGCAACCCGCCACCGCGCACAGCCTGGCAGCGGAGGCCCTCGTCGCGCTGGACGACCTGGCGTACGCGCGCAGGCAAGCGACTCGGTGAGGCCGTGATGCTGGTTTTCGCGACGTCCGACAAGGGTGGCACGGGGCGCTCGGTCACCAGTTGCAATATCGCCCATCGCCTCACCCTCGCGGGGCGCAATGTCGCCTATGTCGACTTCGACTTCGGCTCCCCCACAGCGGGTGCGCTGTTCGAGATCGACGGCTACGAGCGCGGCGTCAAGGCCGGTGGCGGAGTTCACTCCTACCTTCTCGGCAGGACCGGAGAAGCGGTTCGGCTCGATGTCGGCTCAGTGACGGAGCGCGCGGAATTCAAGCGGGTGGCCCAGCGCGCGGGCAGGCTGGCACTGTTCCCCGGTGACGAGGGCGGCGCCGACCTGCTCACCACGAATGACGAGGTCGTCCAGCGTTGCGCCGAGCTGCTGGCTCACCTCGCGAGCGAATTCCATGTGGTGATGGTCGACCTCAGCGCTGGCCGCACCGGTGCGCTCGACATCGCGCTCCGGGCGACAGCGCTGAGCCCGCTGCGCGGGACGACGGCGCGCTGGCTGGTCTTCCACCGGTGGACGAGACAGCACATCCTGGCGGCCGCCGGCCTGGTCTACGAACCGCACGGGCTCCTGGATCTCGGGGTCCAGTCCGGTCACGACAGGAGTCGGCTGCTCGGCGCCACCCGGTTCGTCCGCACCGCCGTGCCGGTCTCGCCCGGCCAGGTCGGGGCCGAGCGCGGTGCTCAGGCGGCGTGGCTGCAAGCCCAGGACGAAGTGCTCCGCAGGCTTGCCGCCGCCAACAATGTCGGAAAGACCAAGGTGCTCGGCACCACCCCGATCGAACCGATTCTGCTCTGGCGGGAGCAGGTGATCCTCGACAACGACATCAACGCCCACATCGCGAATCCCGAAACCGTGACCGCCTATCAGGAACTCGCCCGGCGTCTCGTGGACGACGCCGCCTGGGAGATGTAGCCGATGCCCCTTCACCCCTCCTACGACGAGGCCACCGAGCACGCACCGGTCGCCCACGTTCCGCTGTCGCACCTGTCGATCGAGGTCGGGCACTTCCGCCTGAAAGAGATCACCGACGACCCGCACCTTGTGCGTACGGAGTTCCGCCGGATCGTGCCGCTGATCTCGGCCTTCGTGGAATCCACCCGCCTCCGCTACGGCGACGGGGCGCGAATAAGCACCTGCTACCTGCTCGACGACCACTTCCAGCCGGACTCCGATCCGTCGGAGATCATTCCCGAACTGCTCACCGCGGCGAGCGAGGCGGGGTTGGTGATCGACTACCTGGGGCGGGAGTCCGGATGCCGGCGAGCCGCGCCGTTCGCCAACGGCTCGCCCCGGGGTGAACCCCTCCCGGTTGCCGAAATGGTAGCGGCGCGAATCGTTTCGGAGCCCGCGCCGCCCGACAACGGCAGCAGGCCGCCCACCGCACAGTCGGGATGGCTGTGCAATGGGCGCCGGTCCTCCGAGTACGAGCCGAGCCAGGCCATGCGGACCCGCTCCTATCGGCCGCCGGAGGAGCTCGGCCGCCGGAATCACTCGATCTTCCTCGATGTCGAACTCTGGAGTACCGGGAGCGCGCAGGGGCAACCCGAGAAGCAGTGGTCCTGTCACTTCCTGGCGGCGGTGTGGCACCTGGTCCGGCTCGGCATGCTGCGGCACCACGGAGCGGTGGTGGCCGAGCCACATCTCTGGCAGGGCAGGCCGTGGCCGGAGGACTGGCGGGACCTGCCGCCGGTGATGCAGCTGAACCCGACGGCCGCGCCATTCGCTGCTTTCAAGACCCTGTCGATGCTGCCGAAGCAGTACCTCCCGATCGAGCATGCCGTCCGGGTGATCCTGGAACACCTGGATCTGGACGACGACATCACCGAGGACATCGTCTCCCGCGGCGCCCGCGACGACACTCCGATCATGGTGTCCCGCAACATCAACGACCGGATTTCGCACCTGCTCCTCGATGGGTCGTGACATGCCGCCGGGCACTCCACTGATCGTGCTGGGCGAGACCCGGACCTGCCTGCTGCCGTCGGCGGTCGCGCTCGATCGGCCGGCGGCCGGGGAGTTCCTCGGTCTGATTCCGGGACGTTCCGTGTGGTGGCGGGAGCGGCCGGGCACGCTGGCGATCTCGCCGTCGCTGGCCGTCGGGGTCGATTGCCTGCTCGCGCTGCGTCCCGAGCCCGCCCGTGTCGTCGGGACGGTCGCGACGAATCTCCGGCTGGCGGGCGGGCGGGTACTGCAATCGTCGGCCAGCACAGCAGTGCTGCGGGCGGCGGAACGACGGCGGCGGCCGTGGCCGCACTACCTGCACCGGAAGGGAACGGTCGAGGTCATCGATTCCATTCCGGAGCGCGGCGTGGCGAGCCCGATGCTCGAGGACGGGTTCCTCGGGGGCACCCGCCACGGCGACATCCTCGATCTCGGCTCGATCAGCGAGCGCCTGCTGGCCGGCGCCCGCAGCCACCCACTGCTGGATCAGCGGCCCCCGGTACGGGTGGGTGCCACCCGCCTGCGGTGGACGGCTCGCATCGGCGGCAATACCGGGCCTTCGATCTCCATGTCGCTCGACGACGACACCACCCGCTCGGTGCGGCTCGTCATCCGCGACGAGGCCGGGATCGAGGACGCACAACGATTCTGCGAGGACCTCGCGGCGCACGACTGGCTGCTGACCGTGCTCACTGCGCTGCTCGCGGAGGCGGACCGCTTCGGCGCCGCGAGCAGGGACCAGCTCGAGATCCTGAGCCCGGCCCTCGTGCACCTCACGGGGCTGTGGATGCCGGGGGCGCACACCCCCGCCTCCATGCGCACCCTGTGGAAGGAGCTGCAGACCGACCCGGGATTCACTCGACAGTGGAACATCCTGGCAGCGCGGATCCGCGACGGCATCGCGGTGTCGACGCTGGAATTCCTCCGACAGCGGGCGCTGGAGTTCGACCGGTAGGCAGGGCTACAGCCGGAACCAGCGCCGGACGAGCAGGGCGAAGTAGACCGCCATGGTGAGGGCTCCGGCCCATGATTCGACCCCGAAGACCACCTGTGCCGCGCCGTCGACCTGCGCGAGATTGCCCGGACCGAGTGGGCCGAGGAAAGTGGTCAGGGCCATGTAGGCGAGGTTCCAGTTCGACTCGCCACCCCCGATCGCCAGCACCAGGGCGGTGAAGAACGCCAGCTGCGCCACAACCCAGCCCAGCAGCCACGAGGGCCGATAGCCATAGCCGCACAGAATGTCGGCGAGCCGGCCCAGCCGGCGGCGCCAGGGATCGGGCTGGGCGGCCGTGCGGGCTCTGGCGAGCAGCAGCCCGCACCTGTCCTCGCCATCGGTGTCCTCGGTCATCCGATGCAGCGCCTTCGCCCGCTGATAGGCCCGGACCGCGTGCCGATGCAGGCCGGCCGCCGAGCAGGCCCCGGCTACCGCCTCGAATTCCTCCGCGAGCTGGATGCTCTGCCTGCCGCTCAGCCGCAGCGGGCTGCGGAACTCCAGTTCTGCGGCCAGGAAGGCAGCGATGACGGCACTCGGCACCGGGCCAGGCACATCATCGGGTTCGGGATCGATCGCGGCTTTGTACAACTGGTGGAAGAAGAGGGCATGCGAGCGATTCCGGGCGACCGACGGCGTGTAGTGAACGAGAAGTTCCTCGACCTTCTCATCGAATTCGTGAAGTATCGGTCGGTTTGCATCCTCGTCCGGGCGATAGCGGAGCGCACGATTGAGGATGCGATCCTGCATCGAGGCATCGGACGATTCCCAGCCCCCCATAAGCGTCCTACTTCATCGGTCGATCGAATACTCGTAGACGAACCGAGGTTCGTTCGGTCCGAAATACTCTTTCTCATATCCCGACTGCCGGAAGCCCGCACAGGCGAACCGCCGGGTAGCCTTTTCGTTGGCGGGCCGCACCGTCAGCCACACCCGCTCGATCCCGGCCCTCTCCTGCTCCGTCAGAGCGTCGCGCAATAGCGCGCTGCCGTAGCCGTGGCCGCGGTAGTCCGAATCGATGGCAAAGGTGAAAAGCAGTGCCTCGCCGTGGTTCTCGAGCATGAGAGCATATCCGATCACCAGCCCCTCTGCCTCGGCGACGAGCCAGGAACTGCCGTGCACGTCGAACAGCTGGCGCAGCATCAGGTAGGGATAGGGTCAGGGAAGGCGTCTGCTTCGATGGCAACGATCCGGGCGAGGTCGGCCGAGCAGGCCGGTCGGCACTTCAGCTCGAGTTCGGTAGGTGTAAGCATGCTCCCCTCCGATTGGTCGCGATACCGCCGAGACGGCCCACGCCAGTTTAGATGGGCGCCGCAGTCACGGGGGACAGAACATCGCTCGACCGAAAATCCGAACGGATCTAAGAAGCCCGGTGTATGTCGTAGCTTCGGGCCACAGCAACTCCGTCACGGCAACAGTCAGCCGAGCAGCGGGTCGAGGCGCGCGCGGACCGTCGCGGACGGGTCGCCGGACCGTTCGGCGGCTCGGCACAATTCGGCGGCGAATCGATCGCGCGGGGTGCCGGAGCGCTCGGCGCACAAACCAAGGAGGTACTCGGCCTGGCCCGGCGTGAGGCCGTAGACCAGCATGATGATGGCGGCGGCGGGGTCGTCGGCGGGCGGGCCGGCGGCGCCAGGGAGCACCGAGTCGGAGGCGGTGGATTCAGGGGCGGGCAGGAGCAGCACATCGCCGGAGATGCCCGCCTGCCGAGCGGGCAAACGCCGCCCGGCGGGCGGTTGTGGCGGAGGTCGATGGTGAACTCGCGGTCGCGTGGTGCATGAACGCGGAACGGCTCCACCCGGACGCAACCGGATGGAGCCGCCTGTCCCCCAGACCTACCGCCGGGCCGCTACGCCCTACTTCGCCGCCGGCGGAGCCGCGGGAGCGGGCGCGTTGATGGTGGAGAAGTACTGAATGGCCGCCCCGATGATCACCGGAGCGGTGACCAGGATCTGCCCGACCAGGGTGCCGAGCGCCCCGATGGCGAGGATCCCACCGATGCAGCCGATGGCCGCCGCCGGGACGAACGGGCCGAAGAGCCCGACGATGGTGGCCGAGGCGACGGTCGCCCCGGCTATGCCGCCGAGCACGCAACCGGCCGCGCCGCCGACGAGCCCGCCGACCAGGGTGCCGATGGTGGCGCCCGCGCTGATCGTGCTGGTCAGGCGCGACCAGGCGGCGACCTCACGGTCGTACTCGTTCTTGAACGGGGCCTTGTCCTCGTACGGCAGGGCGACCGGCTTGTAGACGGCCTGCGCCACGTCGAGCTGCGGGGTCAGGGTCGCGGTGCGGTCCGCGATCTGCGCGACGATGGGGAACTCGAAGTCGTCGACGCGGAAGCTCAGGGGCGTCCCGGCGATGAGGTCGCCGTTCGGGGCCTTGATCTTCAGCGCGGCGTCCTCGACGACGAGGGAGCCCTCGTCGATGCTGATGATGCTCTGGGTGTCGGTGGCGTGCGCGGTGAAATCGACGGCGCCGTCACCGGCCGGGGCCGCGCCGGCGGTGCCGGACGCGATTCCGCAGGCGGCGACCAGGCCCGCGGCCACCGCGACGATCTTCCTCATCCTGATGTTTCCTCTCGGTTTTCGGTGCACCCCGCGGCCCGGTCGGGCCGCGGGAAGTTCAGAGGTCGAGGACGAGCAGGTCCTGCCTGGCGCGGGAGACGCAGAGCATCATGGTTTTCCCTGCGGCCTGTTCGTCCTCGGTGAGCAGTGAGTCGCGGTGGTCGACGGCGCCGGCGAGCACGGTCGTCTCGCAGCTGCCGCAGGTGCCTTCGCGGCAGGAGGTGATGACCGGGACGCCCGCGCCTTCCAGCACGTCGGCGATGGAGCGTCCCGGTGGCACGGCGAAGGTCCGGCCGGTGCTCGCCAGCCGCACCTCGAACGCGGTGTCGGCCCCCTCCGCCACCGGCTTGGGCGCGAATCGTTCGACGTGTACGGGCATTCCGCGCTCGGTGCCCGCCGCGACGGTGGCGGCGAGCAGCGGTTCGGGGCCGCAGCAGTAGACGGTGGCGCGGGGGTGGCGGTCCAGCAACTCGGCGATGGGGAGCAGGCCGTGCTCGTCCTGCGGCAGCAATCTCGTGGCGTCCGGGTGGCGCTCCGCCAGCAATCCGGCGAAGGCCATGTGGGCACGGCTGCGGCCGCCGTAGTAGAGCGACCACGGCGCCGCGGCGGTGGTGGTCATGGCCAGGATCGGGGTGATGCCGATGCCGCCGGCCACGAACAGGTACTCCTCGGCCCCGACCAGCTCGAAGTTGTTGCGGGGCTCGGAGACCCGGATCAGCGAGCCTGCCAGCGCGGTGCGGTGCAGGTGATCGGAGCCGCCGCGGCCGTCGGGTTCGTGCAGGACGGCGATGCGCCAGCTCGCGGCGTCGCCGGGGTCGCCGCAGAGCGAGTACTGCCTGACCCCGGTGGGGCCCGCGTCGACGTCGATGTGGGCACCCGGACGCCAGCGCGGCAGCGGGGCGCCGGAGGCGTCGGCCAGGTCGAGCGCGAAGACGCCTTCCGCCTCGTCCCTGCGGGCGCGCACCCGTGCCGTGATCTCGGTCATCTGGTCTCCTCACCGGACGGTGTGACGCGGTAACCGTCACCGGAAACCGACCGCTGCGCAGGGCGCGAACGGGTGGATGATTCGGTCGATCGACAACGCCTATCGCCCCGACACGCCCGGGACCCGCCGACCGAGACTGGCGCCATGCACAACATCGCGGATCTGGTGGAGCGGACCACGCAGTTCATCGACGAGCAGGTTGTCCCGGTGGAGCGCGAGGTCGTCGTCGACGGCCGGGTGATGGACGACGCGCTGCGGCTGGAGCTGCAGAAACTGGCCAGGGAGGCGGGGGTCTTCGGGCCGCTCTCCGATCCGCGCTACGGCGGGCTCGGGCTGAATACCGCGGAGCAGGCGCAGGTGCTGGAGGCGGCGGGCGCCAGCCTGCTCGGCCCGCTCTCGCTGAACGCCTGGGCGCCCGACGACGGCAACATCCACCTGCTCGCGCACGTCGCGAACGAGGAGCAGCAGCGCCGCTACCTGGCTCCGCTGGCCGCGGGCGAGGTCCGCTCGGCCATCGCCATGACCGAGCCCGCGCCGGGGGCTGGCTCCGATCCGGGCATGCTGCGGACCTACGCCAGGGAGACCGACGGCGGCTGGGTGATCGACGGCGCCAAGCACTTCTGCACCGGCGCGCAGGGCGCGGCCTTCGTCATCTGCGTGGCGAACACCGACGACGGCGCCACCATGTTCCTGGTCGACGCGGACAATCCGGGCTTCCGGGTCGGGCGGCGGATGCCGACCATGGACTACACCAGCGCGCCGGGCGGGCACTGCGAGGTGTTCTTCGAGGAGTGCGAGGTGCCCGACTCGGCGGTGCTCGGCGCGGTCGGCCAGGGGCTGCCGCTGGCCCAGGTGCGGCTGGCGCCCTCGCGGCTGGTGTTCGCGATGAACTGGCTCGGGCTCGCGGTGCGCGGGCACCACCTGGCGCTGCGGCACATCAACTCGCGCACCTCGTTCGGTGCGCCGATCGCCGAGCACGGCATGGCGCAGGCGCTGGTCGCGGACAGCGAGATGGACATCGTCGCGGCGCGCGGCGTCATCCGCACCGCCGCCGAGACCATCGACGCGCACGGCCCGACCGCCTCGCAGTCGCGGCACGAGGCGTCGATCGCGAAGACCTTCGTCTCCGAGGCGGTCTGGCGGGTGCTGGACCGCGCGGTGCAGCTGCACGGCGGGCTCGGCGTCTGCGAGGACCACCTGGTCGCCCGGTTCCTGATCGAGGCGCGGGCGTTCCGGATCTACGAGGGCCCGTCCGAGGTGCTGCGCACCTCCATCGCCCGCCGCGCGCTGCGCGCACACCGCTGAAAGGGGAACCACCATGACCACGCGTGAACTCACCGGCTTCGCGGCGGGCTACCCGGAGCTCGATCCGGAGCACGTCGACTACGAATACCTGCGCTCGACCTCGCACACCCTGATCCCGTTCGGCACCCACGTCGGCACCGAGATCACCGAGATCGGCCCGGAGCGGGCGGTGGTGGAGATCCCCGCCGACGGCCCGACCACCAACCACATGGGCACCGTGCACGCGGGCGCGCTCTTCACCGCCGCGGACATCGTCGGCGCGGCCGCCTTCGTCGGGGCCGCGGCGAGCAGGCTGTACCGGGTGCAGCGGCTGGTGCTGCGGGGCGCGAACGCGCGCTACCGGCGCCCGGCCACCGGCCGGATCCGGGCGATCGCCTCGGTGCCGCCGGAGGCGGTGGCGGGGGTGCTCGCCTCCACTGTCGCCGAGCGGTTCGAGATCGTGATCCCGGCGGCGCTGCTCGACGACGCCGACGTGCTGGTCGCGGAGTTCGGCTTCGACTACGTCTGCGACACCAATCCCGGGGAGAACGAGCGATGAGCGCCCCGAGCAAGCTGCCGAAATTCACCGAGCTGGAGTCCGCCGCGGTGGCGAGCGACGACGGCGTCACCTTCACCGTGCGCTTCCTGCCCGCCGCGCAACCGGACGCCCCGGTGGTGCTGATCCTGCCCGCCATGGCCATGAAGGCCAAGCACTACCTGGCGCTCGCGGCGAGCCTGCACGCCGAGGGGCTCTCCGTCGCCACCACCGACCTGCGCGCGCACGGCGAGGCCACCCCGGCGCTCGGCGCGCACCGCGACTTCGGCTACCGGGAGATGATCGAGACCGACCTGCCCGCCATCGTCGCCGCGGTCGGCGAACGCTTCCCGACGGCGCCGCTGTTCCTCTTCGGGCACAGCCTCGGCGGCCAGCTGGCGCTGCTCTTCGCGAGCGCGGAGCCGGAGCGGGTGGCGGGGGTCGGGATCATCGGCACCGGCACCGTCTTCTGGTACGCCTTCGGGGTGCGGCGCTGGTGGGAGGCGCTGAGCCGGATCCAGTACATCGGCTGGGTGGCGCGCCGGACCGGGCAGTGGCCGGGCGGGGTGCTGATCCCGGCGCCGATGCCGGGCGGGGTCATGCGGGACTGGTCGATGCACTCGCTCACCAGCTATTACCGGCCGAAGGGCTCGGCGCGGCGGTACAACTCGCTGCTGCGCGGGCTGGCCAAGCCGGTGCTGGTGATCTCGCTGGACGAGGATGTGCTCGGCCCGAAGTCCAATGTCGACTTCCTGGTCGGCCGGATGCCGAGCGCACGGGTCACCCGCTGGCACGTGGACGCGGACTCCGGCGTCGCCAACCGCGACCACTTCACCTGGGTCAAGGATGCGCCGGTGCTGGCCGCCCGGATCGCCGCATGGGCGCGGGGCGCGTGATGGCACGGTTGCGGATCGAGAAGGTGTCGAAGACGTTCGGCGCGTCGGTGGCGGTGCGCGAAGTCGAGCTCGACATCGCGGACGGCGAGTTCATGGTGCTGCTCGGGCCGAGCGGCTGCGGGAAGTCGACGCTGCTGCGCATGGTGGCCGGGCTGGAGGAGCCGAGCTCGGGGCGGATCCTGCTGGACGACAGCGACATCACGCACCTGGCGCCGCAGCGCAGGGACCTGGCCATGGTGTTCCAGAGCTACGCGCTCTACCCGCACCTCACGGTGGCGAAGAACATCGGCTTCCCGCTGCGCGCCCGGCGCACCCCGCGCGCGACGATCGCGCAGCGGGTGGCGGAGGTGGCGGCGGTGCTCGGGCTCGGTGAGCTGCTGGAGCGCAAGCCGGCCAACCTCTCCGGCGGGCAGCGGCAGCGGGTGGCGCTGGCGCGGGCGATGGTGCGCGACCCGGGGGCGTTCCTGATGGACGAGCCGCTGTCGAACCTGGACGCCAAGTTGCGCTCCGCGACCAGGGCCGAGTTGATCACGCTGCACCGCACGCTGCGCACCACGTTCCTGTACGTGACGCACGACCAGGTCGAGGCGATGACCATGGCCGACCGGATCGCGCTGCTGAACGACGGGCGGGTGGAGCAGGTCGGCACCCCGGCCGAGCTGTACGACCGGCCGAACTCGACCTTCGTCGCCGGGTTCCTCGGCGCGCCGCCGATGAACCTCTTCCCCGCGACGGTCACGCCGCGCGACGGCAGGCTGCACCTGATCGCGGGCGGCGTCGACATCGTGCTGCCGCACGCCGCGGGCGCGGAGACCGAGCCGCTCGCGGTGACCGCGGGCATCCGCCCGGAACGGCTGCGGCCCGACCCCGCGGGCGCGATCACCGGCCGGGTGGCGATGGTGGAGAACCTCGGCAGCGAAGAGCTGCTGCACCTCGACACCGGCGAACACACCCTCGGCGTGCGGGTTCCGCGCCCCGCCGGGGTGGCCACCGGCGACCTGCTCGGCGTGCACGCGGACCCGGCCGACGTCCACCTCTTCGACGCCGCCACCGGGCTGCGGCTGCGCTGGCGCGAACCGGACTCCGGCGCCCCGATCGACCGCGACGCCCGCGTCGCTGTCGCCTGATTCGTCAGGCTCGCACTTTTCCGATGATGAGGAGAACACAGTGAAACGCACCGTGCCCGTACTGGGCCTGGTGTTCGCGGCGGTCCTCGCGCTCAGCGCGTGCGGCGGCCTCGGCCCGACCGCGTCCGACGGGGACGCGCAGACCTCCCTCGTCCCGGAGCTCGCTCCGGACCAGAAGGTCTCCATCGTCTTCGAGTCCTACAACTACGGCCTCGCGGGCGCGTGGACCGACACCTTCGACAAGCTGCTCGGCGAGTTCCGCACCAAGCACCCGAATATCGAGGTGACGGCGCAGAAGCCGCAGGGCAACAGCCCGAACCCGGCCACCGACACGATCTCCAGCATCCAGAACCAGATGGTGGCGGGCACCCCGCCGGACGTCGCCCAGCTCGGCTTCAGCGACCTGGACTTCACCATCAACCAGCTGGGCGCGAAGCCGCTCGACTCGCTGGTCGGCAAGGACGCGGTGGCGGCCAACTTCGACGGCGGCAAGCACCCCTACGCACCGCGGGCGCGCACCCTCGCGGACTGGGACGGCCACACCTACGGCGTGCCGTTCGTCTTCTCCACCCCGGTGCTCTACTTCAACGCCTCGCTCTTCACCGAGGCCGGGCTGGACCCGGCGAAGCCGCCTGCCACCTGGGACGAGGTCGGCACCGCCGCGGCGGCGATCGCCGAGACCGGCAAGGGCGGCATCTACATCGACTGCCTGACCAAGACCGCGAAGGACTGGTGCTTCCAGTCGCTGGTGCGCTCCAACGGCGGCCGGGTGATCTCCGAGGACCGGCGCAACCTCACCTTCGCCGACACCCCGGCGGTCGAGGTGGCCGCGCTCGGCCAGCGGCTGGTCGAGTCGGGCAGCATGCCCCGGTTGCAGCAGAAGCAGGGGTACGAGGCGTTCGGCCGCGGCGAGATCGGCATGATCCTGGAGACCAGCGCGGTGCAGGGCACCTTCGTCTCCGGCGCCAAGGACAAGTGGGACCTGCGCGCGGCACCCATGCCCGCCTTCGCGGGCAAGCCGGTGGTGCCGACCAACTCGGGTGCGTCGCTGCACATCCTCTCGAACGACCCGGCCAAGCAGCGGGCCTCGTGGGAGCTGATCAAGTTCCTGACCAGCGAGGGTGCGTACACCACCATCTCGCAGGGCATCGGCTACCTGCCGCTGCGCACCGGGCTGATGAACGACCCGGCGGGGCTGCAGGGCTGGGCCGCGAAGAACCCGCTGCTGGCGCCGAACGTGGCGCAGCTGGCGAGCATGGAGCCCTGGATCTCCATGCCGGGCAACAACTACCTGCAGATCCGCGACGGCATGATGGACGCGGTCGAGGCCGCCGTCTTCCAGAACAAGGACCCGAAGTCCACGCTCGGCGCGGCGCGTGACCAGGGCGCCCAGCTGATGCCGCAGCAGTGACCGGCCATCCGTAACCGACCAACGATTCGAGCCGCGCGTCCCCTCCCGGGGCGCGCGGTTCCGCAAGGGGGCTCCATGTCCGAGGTGACCATCGTCCAGCTCACCGATACCCATATCCGCGCCACCGGCGAACGCGTGCACGGCACCGTCGACACCTTCGCCAACCTCACGCACGTGCTGCACCAGCTGCGCGCCTCGCACCGCGACATCGACGCCATCGTCTTCTCCGGCGACCTCGCCGACGACGGCTCGCCGGAGGCGTACCGGCGGCTGCGCGACGCGGTCGAGCCGGTCGCCGCCGAGCTCGGCGCGCGCGTGCTCTACACGCCGGGCAACCACGACGAGCGCGCGGCCTTCGGCGCCGAGCTGCTCGGCAGCGCGGACGCCGAGACCGACCAGGTCGCGGAGATCGCCGGGCTGCGGATCGTGCTGCTGGACAGCAGCGTTCCCGGGCTGCACCACGGCGAGCTGAGCGACGAGCAGCTGGACCGGCTGCGCGAACTGCTGCGCGAACCGGCCCCGCACGGCACGCTGCTCGTGCTGCACCACCCGCCCATCCCCTCGGCGCTGCCGGTCTCGCAGCTGCTGCGGCTGCGGCAGCCGGAGCGGCTGGCCGAGGTACTGCGCGGCAGCGACGTCCGGTTGATCGTCTGCGGGCACAGCCACCTCACCGCGGCGTCGGCGCTGGCCGGGATCCCGGTCTGGGTCGGCCCGGCGACCTCGTTCCGGCAGGATTCCTTCGCCCCGGTCGGCAGGCAGCGCGGGTATGCCGCGTTCGGGTACAGCCGGATCGACGTCGTCGGCGATTCGCTGGTGGCGACCGCGGTGGAGGCGACGCCCGCGGAGGCGCTCTACGAGCGGGACGAGCAGGCGACGCTGGACCAGCTCGCCGCCCTCGCCGCGGAGGCGCGGTAGTCATGTTCGTGCTCGACGCGCCCGCTGCCCGCGACAAGTCGGCCTCCGTCGACAAGTCGGCCTCCGTCGACGAGCCCACTTCCGTCGGCGACCCCACTTCCGTCGGCGAGCCGGGGAAGGCGGCGGGGACCGCCCCGGCTTCCGCCCGGCTCCGCCGGCTGGGGCGGAGCCTCGTCCCCTACCTGTACCTGGCGCCCGCGCTGGTGCTGCTGGTGGTGTGGACGTACCGGCCGCTGGTGCAGGCGTTCGAGCTCTCCACCTACTCGTGGAACCTGCTGCCGACCCAGCCGATGACGCCGGTCGGCACCGGCAACTACGAACGGCTGCTGGACCTTCCGGCCTTCTGGGATTCGCTCGGCCGCACCGGCGTGCTGATCCTCGGGCTGCTGCCCTTCACCGTGCTGCTCCCGCTGCTAGTCGCGCTGGCCGGGCGGCGGGTGCACGGCCGGGCTCGAACCCTCTACCACGCCTTCATTTTCGCGCCGTTCCTGGTGGCACCGGTGGCGGCGGCCGCGGTGTGGCGCTGGCTGCTGCACCCGGGCGGCGGCATCATCGGGCAACTGCTGAACAGCGACCGCAACTGGGTCTACGACGTGGACACCGCGCACACGGTGATCATCGTGATCACCGGCTGGCAGCTGCTCGGCTTCGCGGTGCTGGTGATCTGGGCCGGGCTGGCCGGGATCAGCAGCGACTACGACGAGGCCGCCCAGGTCGACGGCGCGAGCCCCGGCCAGATCCGGCGCTGGATCACGCTGCCGCTGCTCTCCCCCACCCTGATGTTCATGGTGCTCACCACCGTGCTGCTCAGCCCCGCGCTCACCTTCCCGCTGATCGACTCGATGACCCAGGGCGGGCCGTCGCAGGCCACGACGAACATCTACTACCTGCTGTGGGACTACGCCTTCCACAGCTTCGACGCCGGGCTCAGCGCCGCCGCCGGAGTGCTGCTCTTCCTCGGGTTCGGCGTGCTCGCCGGAGCCCTGGTCTGGATCTCGGAGAAGGTTGCCTTCCATGACGATTGACCGCCTGCGCGCGCTCGGCAGCCACCTGCTGCTCGGCGCGACCGCGCTGATCGCGGTGTTCCCGATCTACTGGCTCTTCGCGACCTCGCTGCGCAGGCCGGAAGAGGTCACCTCGCTGACGCCGTTCCCGTGGCCGCTCTCGATCGCCAACTACACCGACGCCGCCGACAAGGTGGACGTGCTCGGGCTGATCGGCAACACCTTCTTCGTCGCGGCGTTCTCCGCGGCCGGGCAGCTGCTGGTGGCGCTGCTCGCCTCGTACGCCTTCGCGCTGTACACGTTCCCGTTCCAGCGCGTGCTGTACCTGGCGTTCGTCGGCACCTGGCTGGTGCCGTTCCAGGTGACCATGCTGCCGAACTACGTGCTGCTCACCCAGCTGGGGCTGATCAACACGCTGATCGGGGTCGCGCTGCCGACGCTCTGCTCGGCGCTGGCGGTGCTGCTGCTGCGCCAGCACATGGCGAGCTTCCCCAAGGAGCTGGTGGCGGCGGCCCGGATCGACGGCCGCTCCTCCTGGTCCATCCTGTGGACCGTCGTGGTGCCCAACCTGCGCCCCGCGCTGGCCGCGCTCGGCATCCTGCTCTTCATCAACGCCTGGAACGAGTACTTCTGGCCGGCCGTCGTGCTGCGGCAGTCGAACAGCGTGCTGCAGCTCGGGCTGCGCAGCTTCATGGGCACCGAGGGCGACCAGTGGGGGCCGATGATGGCGCTCGCCGGGCTCGCCTGCCTGCCGGTGCTGATCATGTACCTGCTGCTGCAGCGGCACATCGTGAACGCCTTCGTGCGCTCCGGCCTGAAGTAGCGGTGGGTAGGCTGAGCGCATGGCGCTCTCCCTGGAAGAACGACAGGAATTCCTCGCCCGGCCGCACATCGGCGCGCTCGCCGTCGCAGGCGCTCCCGGCCGGGCCCCGCTGAACGTGCCGATCTGGTACGACTACACCCCCGGCGGCGAGCTCTGGGTGCTCACCGGCACCACCTCGAAGAAGCTCGAGTTGCTGAAGGCCGCGCAGCGGTTCAGCCTCATGGTCCAGGTGCTGGAGCCGACCATTCGCTACGTGACCGCGGAGGGGCCGGTCACCCGGATCGAGCCCGGTGACGCGCTGGTCCGCGAGATGGCGGCGCGGTACCTGCCCGCCGAGAAGCTCGAGGGGTACCTGGAGTACGCGCAGTCGCACGGGGAGCAGGTCGCCGTGTACATGCGGCCCGAGCAGTGGCTCTCGGCGGACCTTGGCTCCGTCTAGGGCTGTACCGCGGCGGTGAGGCGGGCCGCCAGCTCCTCGGCGCGGGTCGCGAGGTCGGGGGGTTCGAGGACGCGGAAGGCGTGGCCGAGGGTGGCCACGTACATGAGTACGACGTCGAGGTTGTCGGCACCGCTGTGGATTTCGCAGGTGGTGGCGTCGACCTCGACGACCATCGCGGCGTTGGCGGAGACCTGGGTGCGGACCGTCGCCGCGGGGGCCCGCACCAGGAAGCGGGCCTGGTGGCGGTAGGCGCCGCTGGCGACGCCCCGCTGGACGAAGGCGGCGGCGTCGGGGGCGTCGGGGCGGGGGCGGAAGCGCCAGGTGCGGGCGGTGACCTCGGCCATGCGGTCGAGGCGGAAGGTGCGCCAGTCGGCGCGGTCCAGGTCGTAGGCGAGCAGGTACCAGCGGCGGTCGGAGGCGACGAGGCGGTGCGGCTCGACGCGGCGGCGGCCGGTCCCGTCCTTGGACGGATACTCGAATCCCGCCTCGACCTCGTCGCGGCAGGCACGGGCCAGCGTCATCAGCACCTCCGGGTCGACCGATGCGCGGCCGCCGCCGAAGGACTCGACCGCGCCGGAGAGCGCGCGCACCTCGTGCCGCAGCCGGGTGGGCAGCACCCGGTCGAGCTTGGTGAGGGCGCGCAGCGCGGCGTCCCCGGTGCTCGCGGCGCCGGTGCCCGCGAGCAGCGCGACGGCGGTGGCGATCGCCTCCTCGTCGTCGAAGAGCAGCGGCGGCAGCTCCTGGCCGGGGCCGAGCTGGTAGCCGCCGCCGATGCCGTGCTCGGCGCGGACCGGGTAGCCGATGACGCGCAGCCGCTCGACGTCGCGGCGCACCGTGCGCGGGGTGACGCCGAGCCGGTCGGCCAGCTCGTCCCCGGTCCAGACCCGGCGCTGCTGGAGCAGCCCGAGCAGGGTCAGTACCCGCTCGGTCGTGCCGCGCGCTTCCTCGTCCGCCATACCCACAGTCTCCCGAGACTAGCGGACCGATCCTGTCCGCAGGTGCTGTGAGGGTGGGGACATGACATCGACACTCGACTGGAACCGCGCGCTGCGCGAGCAGTGGGAATTCCACTGGAACCATCAGGTGCGGGACCGGCTGGCCGACCTGACCGACGAGGAGTACACCTGGTCACCGGTGCCGGACCCGTGGAACGTCCGGCCGCGCGGCGGGTCGGGCCCGCAGTTCGGCACCGGCGAGCACCTGATCGACTTCGCCTTCCCGACCCCATCGCCCGAGCCCTTCACCACCATCGCCTGGCGGCTCGGGCACGTGATCGTCGGGGTGCTGGCCGTGCGCAACGCGACCCACTTCGGCGGGCCTGCGGCGTCGTACGAGGACTGGGCCTACGCGGGATCCGCGAAAGAGGCGCTCGCACAGCTGGATACCGAGCTCGACGCCTGGCTGACCGGGGTGCGCGGGCTGGACGAGACCGCGCTCGCCACCCCCGTCGGGCCGAAGGAGCCGGGGCACGGGGACGCGCCGATGGCCGACCTGGTCCTGCACATCCACCGCGAGCTGATCCACCATCTCTCCGAGGTCTGCCTGCTGCGCGACCTCTACCTGCACACCCGACGAGGAGCGACCGCATGAGCCGGACCGTCCAGATCACCTTCGACGCGCACGACCCGCGCGGGCTCTCGCTCTTCTGGCGCGACGCGCTCGGCTACGTCATCCCCGGCCCGCCCGGCGTCGAACTCGAGGCGGGCGCCGACCCGCTCGACGCCTGGGACACGTTCCTCGCGAAGATGGGCGTTCCGGAGGGGCAGCGCAACAGCAACTCGGCGGCCGAGGATCCGGACGGCACCGGCCCCCGGCTCTTCTTCCAACAGGTGCCGGAGGACAAGGTCGCCAAGAATCGCGTGCACCTGGATGTGCGCGCCGCGCCGGGGCTGACCGGTGCCGAGCGGATGGCGGCGCTGGAGGCCGAGGGCGACCGGCTCGTCGCGCTCGGCGCCACCCGGCTGCGCCGCTCCGAACCGGCACCGCCGATGAGCAACGGCTTCATCGTCATGGCCGATCCGGAGGGCAACGAGTTCTGTCTGGACTGACTCACGCCGGCAGCGGGATGGGGACGAAGTCGGCGCAGCCGGCGGGCAGCCGGACTCCCGCGGTGCGCAACTGCGCGACCCTGGTCAGATACGCCGCGCCGAGCAGCAGCTGGTCGGCGATCTCGGCGGCCTGCCGATTCGGCAACGCCGCCAGGTGGGTGCCTGCCGCCCAGGTGTTGAAGGCGCCCATGGCGGGGCCGCACCACACCTGGTAGTCGGCGACGCGGTCGGTGTCGCCGCGGATGCTCCAGCCCGAGGAGAGGCCCAGGTACCAGCGGAAGACCAGGGCCATCCGGCGTTTCGGGTGCTCCGCGGCGCCGGCCAGCTGGGCCGGGTCGCGCTCGGTGAAGAAGCGCACGCACTCGTCCCACACCTGCTCGACCGGGCGCTTGAAGAGCGTCCGCTCGAGGTCGGCGCGGAGTTCGGCGGGGAGCGCATCGAGGCCGTCGTAGGCGCGGTAGGTGTCGTAGAGCTTCTGCGCGCGGCCGGCGAACATGGTGCCGCGGCGCAGCACCTGCACCTGGACGCCGAGTTCGAACATGTCGGCCGATGGCGCCATGACGCAGTCCGCGAACTGCGCTCCTGCCAGCAGCTGCTTGGTGGCGGCGCACTGCGCGGCCTCCACCGTCGCCTGGTTCACCGAGCCGGTGACGATGTAGGCGGCGCCGAGCGCGAAGGCGGCCGCGGCGGCGGCCGGGGTGCCGATGCCGCCCGCCGCGCCGACGCGGACCTCGGCGGCGCCGGGGACCGTGCGGGCGAGCCGGTCGCGCGCCGCGATGATCTCCGGCAGCAGGACGACCAGCGGGCGGCGGTCGGTGTGGCCGCCGGAATCCGCCTCCGCGGTGATGTCGTCGGCCATCGGCACCCGCTCGGCGAGCCCGGCCTGCTCGGCGGTGATGTCGCCGGACTCGACCAGCCGGTTCAGCAGGGCGGCGGGGGCGGGGCGCAGGAAGTGCTCGGCGACCTCGACCCGGGACACCTTCGCGATCAACCGGTGGCCGACGACAATCCGGCCCTCCCGATCGGTGCTCAGCCCGGCCGCGCGGTACCGCACCACCTCGGCGGTGAGGCCCATGAAGGCCGATGCCTCCACGCAGCGCACGCCGTGCCGCAGGCAGGCGTCGACGATGGCCCGCTCCAGCGCGGGCTCGGACGGGCTGTGGATCAGATTGCAGGCGTAGGGCAGCTCGCCGAGTTCGGCGCGCAGCCCGGCCAGCGCGGCGTCCACCCGGTCCGGGGTGACGCCTGCCGCGCCGTAGGTACCGAGGTACCCGGCCCCGGCCAGCGCCGCGACCAGCGCAGGTGCGGCGATGCCATTGGCCATGGCGCCCGCCATGTAGGCGCCGCGCACCCCGTGCGCGGCGCGGAACCGGCTGTCGCCGAGCCGGTCCGGGGTGAGCGGGCCGACGGCGGCGAGCACCTGGGCGCCCGCGGTGGCGGCCCGGTCGGCGGTGAGCCCGACCCGGCCGTCCCGGTGCAGCACCCACACCGGGCGGGTGACGTCGCGGAGCAGGGCGGTGATCTCGGTCGGGGTCTCGGCGACCGGCCGGTGCAGGGTGGTCACGACCTGACCTCCCGTTCGCCGAGCTCGATCGCCAGATCGGTGAGTTCGTAGATCCGCAGCCCCGGCTTCCACAGCGAGCCGTCGACGATCGCGATCACGCCGTGCTCGCCGTGCCTGATCTCCTTGATGTGCGCCTCCAGTTCGACGGTGCCGTCGGTGGGCAGGAACTGGCCGCGGTAGCGCCAGCCGAAGGGGATGTCGGCTGGAATCCGGAAGGCCGGGTCGGCGAGGCCGTCGGCGTAGCCGGCGTCCAGCATCCACTCCTGCACGGCGTGGATCACCGACTCGACACCGAGCGAGCCCGGGATCACCGGATCCAGGTGGAAGTGCCGGTCGAAGTACCAGTCGCCCGGGTCGATCTCGCGCAGCGAGTGCAGGTAGCCCGCGTCGTACTTGCCACCGCCGTCGACCACCTGGACGCGGTCGATGAGCGCGAGGGTGTCGCGGGAGCAGAGCCGGGCCGCCGGGTCGGCGCGGCGGGCGGCCACGTCGATAGTCCTGCGCTCGGCGTCCGGGTGCTCGGCCAGCCAGGTGGGGGCCGGGCGGCCGGCGTCGAGGCCGGTCTGGTTGGCGAGTGCCTCGTCGCTGAAGTAGCCGAACATGGTCTCGCCCTTGTAGAAGGGCTCGCCGCCGGTGCTCAGGGTGTAGTCGAAGGTCTGCAGCGAGGAGCCGGGCAGGATGGTGGTGGTCAGCAGCCGGGATTGCTGGCGGATGGTGCTGTCCCGCAGGTCGACCCGGCGCAGGACGGTGGCGGTGCCGCCGAGGTTGCGCAGGCTGAGGGTGGTGCCCGGCTGGGTGCGGGTGGGGCCCGCGTAGTAGCCCATGAGCAGCGCCGCCTGGAGTGAGGTCTCCATGTAGACGAAGTGCGGCATGGACTCGTTGGCGGTGTCGCCGTAGTACCAGGAATCGGCGGGGGTGTCGTACTCGGTGGTGTAGGAGGCCGAGTCCAACTTCCCCCGTTCGCCGTCGAAGTCGAGGACGCGGTCGACCAGGAGCAGGCCGCCGGTGGGGAGGCGGGTGGCGCGGACGCCGGTGTACTCGGCGAACTCCCTGCCCATGGCGATGGCTTGGTCGCCGC
The DNA here is from genome assembly GCF_042669725.1 of Nocardia sp. NPDC057227. Lineage (NCBI taxonomy): Bacteria > Bacillati > Actinomycetota > Actinomycetes > Mycobacteriales > Nocardiaceae > Nocardia > Nocardia sp. NPDC057227. Next base: position 201,089 of record NZ_JBHUXA010000007.1, read on the forward strand.
GGGCCAGGTGGGTCATGTGGAATTCGCTGAGCAGCAGGGTTTCGTCGGCTCGGCCGGGGCCGATCTCGGCGCCGGTCGGTTCGGTGGCGGTGACCTCGACCGAGAGCGGCTCGGCGCCGGCGATGTGGACCTCGGCGGTGAGGTGTGGGCGGGGTACCAGGTCGATCTCGGTGACGTGGAGCTCCAGGGTGCCGGAGTGCGGGCCGGGGGCTCCCGCCGGGCCGGAGGAGACCAGGGTGGAGCCGGTCGTGCCGAGGTGCAGCGCGGCGAAGAAGGCGAAGACCTCGCCTGCCTGGGTCGCGGCGGCGCCGGGGTCGCCCTCGTAGGTGGCGGTGAGGCGGCCGCGGCCGCCTGCGCCGAAGAGCTCCAGGGTGTCGACCTCGGTGAGGACAAGGGGGTGCTGGGCGGCGAGTTTCGCCGCCGGGCGGATGCCTGGGCGCTGGTGGGACGGGCCGAAGACGGTCGCGATGTCGCCGGCGGCGAGCTGGTCGAGCGCTGCTCGGTCGAGGTGGGTCCGGGTGGTGCGGGCCTGGGGTTTGAAGGCCCATTCCGGGGCGTGGAACGGGGCGGGCCGCGCGGCGTCGCCGACCGGCTCCGCACTGTCGCTGCCCGCATCCGGGTCCGCCGGCAGGGCGGCGATACCAGCCTCCGCGGGCTGCGTCGTAGCGCCGGGCTGCGCCGAGGTGCCGGGTTGCGCCGAGGTGCCGGGTTGCGCCGAGGTGCCGGGTTGGGCCGAGGTGCCGGGTTGGGCGGGCTGCCCGGTGGCGGTCGGGGTTGCGAGTCCGGCGCGCTCCCAGAGGGCACGCTGGAGCGCGTACTGCGCCGCGAGGGCGGCGCGGTGCGCGTCCGCGACGCCGGCGCGGAGCTGCGCGAGCGGATTCGGGGTGCTCGTGGTCGGCACCGCGGAAGCCGCTTCCGGCTCCGGCGGCGCCGGGACCGCTTCCGGCTCCCGCACCGCCGGGACGGCGGCATCGTGCACCGCGTCCGGATCGAACGCGATGCCGTCGAACTCCAGGGTCGTCATACCATCCACCGCCTCACCGAGGTCTGGAACTTCTCCGTCAGATCGGGCGTCGTGACCACCACGACGTCCGAGAACCGTTGCAGTACAGTGCCGTCCGCCGCGACCGCGGTGGCGTCGACGCGGGCGTCGAAGCGCCCCGCGCGGCCGTTGCCGACGACGAGCGCGAACGGCTCGCCGACCGGCAGCGGCCGGTGGTACTCCACCCGCCCGATGCCGAGCGGCAGGCAGGCCGCGCCGAGCAGCCGGTGCCCGAGCACCGGCGGCCCCTGCAGCATCAGGTCCGCGCGGACCGGATCGTGCAGCCTGCTCGCGTAGGCGCCGCCCGCGACCGGGGCCGCGTCCAGCGCGCACTCGAAGACGACGGTGTCCCCGGTGTCGGCGACCACCCGGCGCAGCCCCTGCAGCGCGGGGGCGTGGAACTGGATGGCCTCGCGATAGATGTCGAGCGGGCTCGACGGACCCGATGGCACCGCGAGCACCGGCGCGTCCGCCGGAGCGGCGGCCAGTTCCAGCGTTGCCCTGAAGTGCGCGACCGCGCCGTCGCGCACCGTCACCCGGACCGGAAGCACGCCGCCGGTTTCGGTGCCTGGCTCCAGCTCGAGCTCAAGTACCTCGACCGGGTGGTCGAAGACCAGCCCCTTGAGCACCTGGAAGTCCCTGGCGCCGATCACGGTGCGGCCGGGAAGGGCGCGCTCGGCAGCATGCGCCATGGCGCCGAGCCCGAAGGTAGCGGGCAGCACCACGTGCTCCCCCACCCGATGCGCGTCGATGATCGGCTCGTCGGTGAGCCCGATCAGGGTGCGGCGCAGCCGGACCGGGGCGAGCGGCACCGGAGCGGGTCCGGCGAGCGACTCCGCCGGGCCGATCAGGACGACGGTGTCCGCTTCGCGCTCCGCGGTGAACTGCTCGGTGAAGGCCGCCGCCCCGGTCTCCTGCGGCAGCAGCTCGACGCCGAGTGCGTGGAAGTGCTCGCGCAGGGCGGGCGTCACCATGCCGCCGTCCCAGGCGCCCCAGTCGATCGCGGTGACGTGCCGGTCCGGGTGGGCGCGGCGCCAGGCCACCGCGAAGCGGGAGAGCGCCTCGTTGGCGGCGGCGTAGTCGGCTTGGCCGGTATTGCCGTAGAGGCCGGCCACCGAGGTGAACAGAACGAGGTGCTTCGGCTCCGGTACCGCGGCGAGCAGTGCCGTCAGCCCGGCCAGTTTCGGACCGAGGACGCGGGCGATGGATTCGGCGGTCTTGTCCGGGATCCGCGAGTCGGCGAGCACGCCCGCGCCGTGCACGATGCCGGTGATCGCCTCGCCCCAGGGGGCGAGCGCCTTGCGGACGGCTTCGGTGTCGGTGGCATCGACGGCCACGTAGTCGGCGCGGCCGTCCAGCGCGGTGAGGGTCGCCCGGATCTCGCGGGCGCCCCTGATGCCGGAGCAGGTGCGGGCGATGTCGCGGGGTTTCGCACCGGTGCCTGCCAGGGCACGGACGGCCGCCTGCTGGAGATCGGCGTCGGCGACGCCTGCCGCCCACTCCGGCTCGGGCGCCGGTTCGGTCCGGCCGAGCAGAACGAATCGGGCCGGAGTTCGTTCCGCCAGTGCCAGGACGCAGGTGGCGGTGACGCCGCGGGCGCCGCCGGAGACGACCAGGAGGTCGTCGGCGGTCAGCGTGACGTCGGGTTGCCGGTCGAGCGGGCGGATTTCGGTGATCTCGCGGGCCGGGCCGAAACCACCGGGGACCAGGGTGGACCTGGTGCCGTCGGCGGTGACGCCGACCTCGACGACGTCGCGGGCGGCATCGTCCAGTTCGGTGAGCACCAGTTCGGCGCAGCGCTCCGGCGTCGCCGCCGGGTCGATGTCGATGGCACGGCAGAACAGGTCGGGGCGCTCGGCGGCCAGGGTTTTCAGGATGCCGCCGACGCCGCCGAGCAGGGCGCGGGTCGGGTCGTCGGCGGTGCGGAAGCCGAGGCCGCCGTCCAGGCGGATCAGGGTCGCGACGGTGGCGCGGCCGTGCTCCGCCGACATGGCGGGGGTGACCCGGCCCGCGGCCAGGATGGTGTGGGTCAGCAGGTGCTCGATGTCCTGTGCGCCCGCGCCGAGCAGGATCAGGCACAGGTCGGGCCGCTCCCCCGGGTCGGGGAGCTCGGCCACCGTGCGCACCGACCAGCCGCGCCCGGTGAGCGCGGTGGTCAGTGCGGTGGTCTCGCCGCTGGCCGTTGGATCGACGAGCAGGGCGACCGGGTGCTCCCGGTAGGCGCCGACGGCGAGATCCGCGGCGGGCAGGGTGACCAGTTCGACGGTATGCCGCGGCAGGTTCGCCGCGGCCTCAGCTTTTGGGTGGACATCACCGCCGGTGCTCAGCTCGGCCACGATCTGGTCGAGGGTGCGCAGGGTGCCCAATTGTTCCGGGCCGAGGTTGGGTAGGTCCGGGAAGCGTTCCTGGAGTGCGCCGATGACCTGGACCCGCTTGATCGAGTCGACGCCGAGGTCCGCTTCCAGGTCCATGCCGGTGTCGACCATCTCGACCGGGTAGCCGGTCTTCTCCGCGACCACCTCGCGCAGGGCCTGGCGGAGGGTTTCCGCGTCGTCGCCCGCGGGGGCTTCCACCGGGGCGTCGGCGGGGGTCTCCGCCGGGGTCGTGGCCGGGGCATCGGCGCCGCTTTCGCCGAGGAGTTCGGCGATCTGGTCGAGGGTGCGTAGGGTGCCCAGCTGCTCCGGGCCGAGATTCGGCAGGGACGGGAATCGCTCCTGCAGGGCGCCGATCACCTGGACCCGCTTGATCGAGTCGACGCCGAGGTCGGCCTCCAGGTCCATGCCGGTGTCGACCATCTCGACCGGGTAGCCGGTCTTCTCCGCAACCACCTCGCGCAGGGCCTGGAGGAGTTCCTCCCTGCTGGACGTGCCGGTGGACGGTGCCGGAACCGGCGCAGGTGTCGCTGCCGTAGCCACGGCAGCGGAGTTTCCGGCCGAGGCCGGGTTCGGTGCCGGAGCAGCGGGCGAACCGGCGGCCGGGGCCGCCGAAGCCGAGCCCAGGCCCGGAGCCGCAGCCGGAGCCGAGCTCAAGCCCGGGGCCGGAGCCGGAGCCGAGGCCGGAGCCGGAGCCGGAGCCGAGGCCGGAGCCGGAGCCGGAGCCGGAGCCGAGGCCGGAGCCGGAGCCGGAGCCGGAGCCGGAGCCGAGGCCGGGGCCGGGGCCGGGGCCGGGGCCGGGGCCGGGGCCGGGGCCGGGGCAACTGTGGATGCCGTGGCTACGGCAGCCGGTTCATCGGCCGGGGCCGGCACCGAGGTGATGGCACCGGCGGCGGGTGCCGCGAGGAGTGCTTCGGGCGCACCGTTGGTGTGGGGCGGAGCGAGGGCGTCGGGACGGTGCTGCGGCACGGCGGCCGGCCGGTAGGCGGGCACGGGGCGCGCCGCCGCCGCGGGACGGGCGAAACCTGCCTCGAGCTCGGCGAGCTGGGCGAGGACGTCGGAGGCGCGGGTGTGGCTGGCGGCGATGGCGACACCGTGGTCCTTCACCGCTTCGATGGCACGGACCGTCGACTCGGTCAGCACGCCGGTGTCGAGCGCGCCGACCAGGGCGCGGGCCATGTCGAGCTGGCCGTCGAGGAACTGGTGGTGGGATCGGAGGTGCTGGGTCAGCGCGCTTTCCAGGGCGCCGTCCTGCGGGGTCGAGTACACGGAGGTCTCCGTCGGGTCGGGGGCGTACCTGGGCGGCGCCGGGACCGGGGTCGGTGCGGCTGCCGTTGCCACGGCGGTGGTGGTGCGCGGCGCGGGGGCCGAGGTGGAGGTGCGGGCGGGCACACCGTGCCCGCTCCCGGCGGCGCTGCCGGGCTCGGTCGCGGCGCCGTTCGCGGCGGCATCGATCCCGGCGGCAGGCCCGGCACCCGGACCGTCCACGGCACGACCGGCACCGTTCCCGGCAGCACCGGAAACGTCACCGGCATCGGAACCGTTCGCGGCGAGAGCGGCACCGGCACCATTGCCGGTTCCCACCGTCGCGGTACCGGCACCGTTGCCGTTCACCACGGCGGAACTAACGCCACCAGAACCGTTTCCGTTCGGCGCGGCACCGTCGAGCTCGACCCGATACCCGTCCGACAGCGCGGCGGCGTACGCCGCCTTCCGCGTCTCCGGCACGTACTCGGGCGCCGAAATGGTCACCGTCATGGGCCGGCTCGGTGTGTGCGGCTCGAGCACCGGCGCCGCGTGCCGATCGAGCCCGGACAACCCGAAGCCGAGCACGGCGAGCCGGAGGGCGGCGCGGGTCAGGGACAGGTCACTGTTGCCGATCGGCCCGGAGTCGGTGGCGATGGCGATCACGTCGTCGCCGAGGGTGCGCCGCACCAGCGAGGTCAGCACCTGCTTCGGCCCGAACTCGACGAAGACCGTGCACCCCGACTCGCGCAGCGCGGTGAGCGCGGCAACGAACTCGACCGGCTGCCCGAGCTGCCCGGTGAGCACCGCCCGGTTGGTGGCGGCGTCACCGCCGTACCGCGCCCCGGCGCTGTTGGCGTACACCGGCGCGTCCGGCGCCCCGATCTCCACCTCGGCGAGCGCGGCGGCGAAGGCGTCGACCGCGTGCGCCACGTACGGGGTGTGGAACGCCCCGGAGACGGGAAGCGCGCGGGTGGCGACCCCGCGCTCACCGCAGACCGCGACGGCGGCGGCGACGGCATCGGGGCCACCGCCGATCACCACTTGGTCGGGGGCGTTGTGGTTGCAGATCCAGACGTCGTCGATGGCGTCCACGATCTCCCGCGCCACCTCGACGGTCGCGTTCAGCGCGACCATCGTCCCCGCCTCGACGCCATCGCGCGGCGTCATCGCCACGCCGCGTGCCCTTGCCAGCGCATGGAAGTCGGAACCACGCAGCGCACCCGAAGCCCAGAGCGCGGTGAGCTCGCCGAAGCTGTGCCCGAGGTACCCGTCGGCGCGGAACCCGCGTTCGCGCAGCGCCGCGAACTGCCCGGCGGCGAGCGCGCCGATGGCGGGCTGCGCGAACTCGGTGCGGCGCAGTGCCCGCTCCTGCGCGGCCGCGGTCGCCTCGTCGAAGGCGGGTGGCGGGAACACCACGGACGAGAGCCGCTGCGGCGCACCGGCGAACGCCTCGTTGGCGGCGTCGAAGGCGGCACCGACGGCGGGCTGCGCGATGGCGGCGTCCGCGCCCATGTCGACGTACTGGCTGCCCTGGCCGGCGAAGAGCGCGGCCACCTTCCGGTCCGGCAGCGCGGAGGCGCGGTAGTACACGCCCTCCGGGTGCTCCCAGGAGGCGGCGTCGGGGTTGCGGACCAGCTCGTCGACGGCGAGGCCGCGCAGGTGCTCGGCGTTCTCGTCGTCCAGCGAGACGAAGCCGATGCGCACGTGCCCCTCCGGGATCTCGCCGCCGTCGATCGGGGCGGTGCTGCGCACGGCGTCGATCAGCCCGGAGACGTCGGCCGCGTGCCAGAGGTGCGCCCGCGCGGTGCGGTGCAGCACGCTGGGCCGCTCGGCGTCGGCCTCCTCGAGCACCACGTGGAAGTTGGTGCCGCCGAAGCCGAAGGCCGAGGCGGCGGCGCGGCGCACCGGGCGCTCGGGGTCGCGGATCCACGGCCGGGTGCGGGAGTTCACGTAGTACGGCGCGTTCTCGGCGGCGATCTTCGCGTTCGGCGCGGTGACATTGATGGTGCCGGGCAACACCTTCTGGTGCAGTGCGAAGGCCAGCTTCATGAGGCTGGCCGTGCCCGCGGCGCCCTTGGTGTGCCCGATCTGCGACTTGACGCTGCCGAGCGCGGCGAACCGGGGCTCGTCGGTGGCGTCGGTGAGCAGCTCCTCGAGCGCGGTCAGCTCGGTCTTGTCGCCGACCGGGGTGCCGGTGGCGTGCGCCTCGATCAGCGCGACGGTGGCGGGCGAGATCTCGGCGTCGGCGTAGGCGCGGTCCAGCGCGACCCGCTGGCCGCCCGCGCGCGGGGCGTAGATGCTCTTGGCCCTGCCGTCGGAGGACGAGCCGAGCCCGCGCAGCACCGCGTAGATCCGGTTGCCGTCGCGGCGGGCGTCTTCGAGCCGGCGCAGCGCGAGCATGGTGATGCCCTCGCCGAGCAGGGTGCCGTCGGCGTCACTGCCGAACGGGCTGATCCGGTCGGACTTGGAGAGCGCTCCGACCTTGGAGAAGCACAGGTAGATGAAGATCGTGTTCTCGGTGTCGACGCCGCCGGTGATCATCATGTCGGCGCGGCCGTCCTGCAGCTCCGCGACGGCGGTGCGCAGCGCGGCGAGCGAGGCGGCGCAGGCGGCGTCGACGGTGCAGTTGATGCCGCCGAGGCCGAGCCGGTTCGCGACCCGGCCCGCGGTGATGTTGGAGAGCAGCCCGGGGAAGGAGTTCGCCTCCCACGGCGCGTAGGCGGCGACGAACTTGGCCGAGACCGCCTCGGCGTCGGCCTGGCTGAGCCCGACCGAGCGCGCGGCCTCCTCCAGCACCGGGGTGGCGAGCCGGGCGGCGAGCGGGTGCATGAGCGGCACCGGGCCGGTGGTGCCGAGCACGACGCCGGTGCGGCTCGCGTCGTACCACTCGGAGCCGGTGGCACCCGCGTCGAGGAGCAGGTCGCGGGCGACGCCGAGGCTCAGCGTCTGCATGGTGCTCGTCACCTCGAGCTGGTTCGGCGGCAGCCCGAACTCCAGCGGGTCGAACTCGACGTCGGGCAGGAAGGCGCCGCGCCGGGAGTAGGTCTTGTCCGGGGCCTCCGGGTCGGCGTCGTGGTAGTCGTCCAGGTTCCAGCGCGACGCGGGCACCTCGGTGGTGCAGTCGACGCCGTCGATGATGTTCTGCCAGTACTCGCGGTGGTTGCGTGCCTGCGGCAGCAGCCCCGACATGCCGACGATGGCGATCGGGGTGCGCGCTAGGCGTCGTTCGTCCGTCACGGAAGTTCCTCTCGGACCGGGCGGGTGGTCAGGCGGCGACGGTGGTCGCGGTGCGGGCGGCGATGGCGCCCGCGGCGGCGACGGCGAAGGTGTGGTGGCCGAGCGGGGCCGGGTGCAGCCCGTCGGCGGTCCACATCTCGGGCCGCTCCCAGGCCGGGTCGCCCGCCAGGTCGAGCAGCAGCGCGCCGGTGTCGCCGGTGACCTCGCCGAGCACCGCGTTGGCGAAGGCGAAGCGCTCGCGCAGCAGTGTGCGCATGCCGGTCGGCACCGGGAGCCGGGCCGGGATGTCCGGGTAGTTCGCGGTGACCACGGTGGCGCCGCTCGCCCGCAGCGTGCTGAACATGGTTCGCAGGTTGCGCTCGAACCGGACCGGGTGGAAATCGCTGACCAGGTCGTTCACCCCGCAGACCACGCCGTAGAGCCCGGCGCGGGCCGCGAACGCCCGCGGCAGCTGGTGCTCGACCACGGCGCCGGTGGTGGCGCCGTGCGCACCGAGGTTGCGGACCGTGGCCGGGCGCAGCCCGAGCTGGCCGCCGAGCCGGGGCACCCAGCCCCGGTACCCGCCGCCGGGCGCGTCGTCGCCGCGCCCCTCCACGAAGCTGTCGCCGAGCGCGACAAGGGCGGCGCTCACGCGGTCACCCCGCTCTTGCTCACGTGCCGCGCCTCCAGCGGGAAGTTCACCTTCTCGTAGAGCGCGGCCAGCTCCTCCTCGCCGAAGTACTTCTCCGGCGGGTAGATGCCCGCGATCAGCCCGAAGAAGTTCTTGATGTACTCGTCGTCCATGCTGGTCGCGCGGAACACCGAGTCGTAGTACGGGGTCAGGCTCAGCTCCGAGATGCTCAGCGTCAGCTCGTACGTGCTCGCGCTCTGCGCGTCCCGCTCGACCTGGTACTCGGCGAGCGCCTCGTCCAGCGGCCGCTCGCCGGAGAGCCCCTGGTGGACCTTCTCCGAGAGCAGCTGGGCGTACTTGAAGGCGTCGGTGATGCCCCAGCCGGTGAAGGGGTCCTTGTGGTAGCCGGCGTCGCCGACCAGCGCCCAGCCGGGGCCGTGGGACTTCCTGCGGTAGTTATCCGGGTAGAGCATCGGGCGGAACGGCTCGGCCCGCGTGCCCTTGTCGCGCAGCAGCTCGCCGAGCTCGGGGTCGACCTGGCTCACGACCTCCTGCACGCCGGCGTCGGGGTCCTGGCGGAACTCGCGGAACCGGTCGCGCTTGCGCATCACCGCGACCAGGGTCTGGTCGTCGTTGGTCGGCCAGCCGGCGAACTGCTGCTCGCCGAAGCCGGTGCGGTGCTGCATGCCCCAGTCGACGCCGTCGTAGTACGAGTAGTAGATGAAGCAGGCGGCGGCGGAGCCCTCGTAGGTCTCGGCGCCGACCGCCTTGGCGACGGTGGAGTTGGCGCCGTCCGCGCCGACCACGAGTTTGGCCCGGAACTCCTGCTCGGTGCCGCCCGCCTCGCTGCCGCGGATGCCGACCACCCGGTCGCCGTCGAAGACCAGCCCGCTCACGGTGAAGCCCTGGATCAGCTCGGCGCCCGCCTCGCCCGCCGCCTCGACCAGGACGGTGTCCAGCGCGGTGCGGCGCGGGCAGTACACCGCATCGACACCGTCCGGCGCGGTCCGGGCGAACCCGGCGATGTCGATGTCGGTGTAGGAGAAGTTCAGGTGCCGGATGGCCGGGACCCCGGTCGCGATGACCCGGTCGAGCAGCCCCCACGACTTCAGGAAGCCGGAGCCGGCCTGGTGGATGTAATGGGTCGACGGGGTGTCGCTGGGAAAGGTGGCCCGGTCGACGGCGAGGACGCGGTGACCCTGGCGGGCGAGGAGCATGGCCAGCGGCGAACCGGCCACCCGGGTACCGACAACGATGACGTCGTACATATTTCGCTTCACTTTCCGATCGGTGAATGAAAAGGGGCTAGCGCGCGACGGTGCGCGGTGCGTAGAGGGCGGCGATATCGGCCGCGTACGCCTTTTCGATCGCGGCCCGGCGAAGTTTCCGGGAGGAAGTGAGCAGCCCTTCCTCGACGGTGAAATCGCCGTCCACGATCCGGAATGCGCGGATGGATTCCGCGCGGGAGACGAGGGAATTCGCCTCGGCCACCGCGGATTCGATCTCGGCGTCGGGATCGAGCGCGGGGTCGGCGGTGCGGCGGCGGGCGAGCTGGTCCGGGTCGAGCGTGACCAGCGCGGTGACGAAGTCGCGGCCGTCGCCGACCACCATGCAGTTGCTGACCAGCGGGTGCAGCCGCACCCGGTCCTCCAGCGGGGTCGGCGCGACGTTCTTGCCGCCGGAGGTCACCAGGATCTCCTTGCGGCGGCCGGTGATGGTGAGGTAGCCGTCGGCATCCAGCTCGCCGAGGTCGCCGGTGCGCAGCCAGCCATCGGCGTCGGCCATCGGCTGCCCGGCCGCCGCGCCCCAGTACCCGGGCGAGACGTGCGGGCCGCGGACCAGCACCTCGCCGTCGGGGGCGATGCCGACCTCGGTGGCCGGGATGGGCCGCCCGACGGTGCCGAAGCGATTGCTCTCCGGCGCGTTCACGGTGACCGCGGTGGCGGCCTCGGTGAGGCCGTAGCAGTTCAGCAGCTGCACCCCGAACCCGGCGTAGAAACCCTGGGTGGACTCGTCCAGCGAGGCGCCGCCGGAGATCACCGCGCGCAGCCTGCCGCCGAGCGCGGCGGACACCGCGTGCTCGCCGGGCTCCGGGATCTCCCCGGCCCGCAGCAGCTCGATGCCGCGCTCGACGGCGGCCTCCTCCTCGCCGTCGGCGAGCAGGGTGCGGCAGAACTTGCGGATCTTCTCCAGGCCGTACGGGATCATCGGCAGGAAGGTCGGGCGCAGCACCGGCAGCGCGGGGACCAGCTCCGGGATGGCGGGAAGCAGGTGCGTGCTACCGCCGCCGAAGACGCAGGCGAAGAGCATGGTCTGGCCGAAGACGTGGGCCAGCGGGAGGGCGAGCACGGTGGTGCCGCCCTCGAACATGGCCCCGGTGCGGCGCACGGTGTTCGCGGCGGAGACGAACATGTTGCGGTGCGTGATGACGCAGCCCTTGGCGACGCCGGTGGTGCCGCTGGTGTAGACGATCATGGCCGGGTCGGCGGCGCGCACCGCGCCGAGCACCCGGTCCAGCCCCGGCGCCGCGGCGCCGGTCGACCACTCCCGCACCTCGGCGAAGAGCCACACCCGGTCGGCGCCCGCGGCGCGCAGCCGCTCGGCGTCGGTGTCGGACTCGGCGGCGAAGTGCGCGCTGCCGCTGTCGGCGAGGATGTGCTCGATCTGGGCCTGCGAGGAGGTCGGGTAGACGGTGACGACCACCGCGCCGATCGCCAGCGCCGCGAAGTCGAGCAGCGCCCACTCCACCGTGGTGCGGCCGAGGATCGCGACCCGGTCACCCGGCGCCACCCCGCGGCTCAGCAGCGCCGAGGCGAGCGCCCGCACCCGGCGGTCGAGCTCGGCGCTCGTGAGCCGGGTGCCGTCCGCGCCGCCCAGTGCGAGCCGCTCCGGATGCCGCAGCGCGGCACCCGCGACCACCGAGTGCAAACCCTCGGTATCCGCTATGTCGAAACCGTTCTCGGCCACCGAAATTGTGTTCACACCACAGAATTCTCCGGGGGATCACGAACCGATATCCGGCCGCGGCAGCTGTTCCTACCGCGCGAATGTCATCGCCTATCCAACCGCGCGGGTCGGAACGGCGGCGGCACTCTCGATGTGCACCGGATCGGGGAAATCCAGGCAATCCAGGAACATCTCCACGGCCGGTTTCGATTCGTTCGCCCGCCACACCGCGTACAAATCCAGAGTGGGAACCGGGTCGAAGAGTTTCACCGCCACCGAGCCGTTGCCCGGCCCGCCCATGCCCATCGAGATGGCGCGTGGCAGCGAGGCGAAGCCGACCAGCGGGCGCACCGACACCATGTGCGCGGTGGCGCCGGGATCGTCGGCGGTGTGCGTGACCGCGAGCGAGATCTCGTTCTGCGCGGCGGCCCGGAAGATCGAGTCGTACATGGCCGGACACTGCTCCCTGGCGAAGAGCACGCAGTCCTGCCCGGCCAGCTCGGCGAAGGGAACGCCGGGGCGCTCGGCCCAGCGGTGCCTGCGGCCGACCACCGCCACCAGCGGCACCCGGTGCAGCAGCCGCCGGTACCTGAACTCCGGCGAGGTGGGGTGGCCGTAGACCATGCCGATGTCGAGCGCACCGTCGGCCAGCGCCTGCAGCTGCGGGCCGGTGCGCTTCTCCCAGAGCGAGACCTCGATGTCCGGGTGCTGGTCGGTCATCCTGGCCAGTGCCTCCGGGAGGACGTGCCGGCTGGCCGGGAGGTTGTACCCCACGTCGAGCCGCCCGGAGCGGCCGGCGGCGGTGGCCTTGGCCGCCTCGGCGGCCCGGTCCAGCTGGGCCACCACCAATCGGGCCTGTGCCTCGAACTCCCGCCCGGCCGGGGTCAGCTTGACCTCGTGCGAGTTCCGGGCGACCAGCTGGACCCCCAGCGATTTCTCCAGCTTCTGCAGCTGGGCGCTGAGACTCGGCTGGGTCAGATGCAAGCGCTGCGCTGCGCGACCGAAATGCAGTTCTTCGGCGATCGTGATGAATGAAACCAGATGACGGATCTCCATGACGCCGGCCCCTTCTTCCGCGTAGGAAAAACGCTAGCGGCGCGAGGTAACCGCAGATGAACCTGCCCGGCCGTACGGGAGCCGGGCTCATGGCGCGGGGGTTAACTCACGACGAAGCCTCGGCGGACGTGCTAGTGAATTGGCCCAGGGTTCATCCGGCGGCCCGGTTCGACCGGCGGGGCACCCCACCGCTCGAAGCCGGCACCGAGGTGGTGCGCCCGCGCGGCGCCGCGCCTGATCTTGCCGCTGCTCGTTTTGGGGAGGGCGCCCGGCACGGTCAGCACCAGCTCGGCGAGGGCAAGGTCGTGGTCGCGCAGCAGGGCGGAGCGGATGGCGCCCGCGATCTCGGCCTCCGCCGCCTCGGTGCCGCGCTCGATCTCCTGCACCAGGACCGGGTGGTCGTCGGCGCCTGCGGCGAAGGCGGCGGTGCCGCCCGCACGCGCCGCCGGATGCGCGGCCTGCGCGGTGTGCTCCAGGTCGTGCGGGTAGTGGTTGCGGCCGCGCACGATGATCAGGTCCTTGCGTCGGCCGGTGACGTACAGCTCGCCGTCGACGAACTGCCCGAGATCGCCGGTGCGCAGGCCGGCCGCGGCGTCGACCCGCTCGCCTGCTCCGGCACCACGCCGATCGCCGAAGACCGCCGCGGTGCCGTCCGGGTCGCGCCAGTAGCCCGCCGCGATGTTCGCTCCCGCGAGCCGGATCTCGCCGATCCGCCCCGGCGGGCACGGCTCCCCCGACTCCGGGTCCACGATCCGGATGTCGACGCCGGGCGCGGGCCGCCCGGAGCCGACCAGCGGCCGCGCGGGCTCCCCCGGCGCCGCCGCGCGCAGCGTGCCCGCGCCGAGCGCCGCGATATCGGCGCGCAGTTCCCGCGCGCCCCGGCCCGGAACACTGCCGCTGACCAGCAGCGTCGCCTCGGCGAGGCCGTAGCAGGGGTAGAGCGCGCCCGGGTCGAAGCCGTGCGGGGCGAAGGTCGCGGCGAAGCGGCGCAGGGTCTCGGCGCGGATGGGCTCGGCGCCGTTGAAGGCGACCCGCCAGCTGCTCAGGTCGAGTCCCGCCGGGACGCCGGACCGCTCGGCGTGCCGCACGCAGGCGTCGAAGGCGAAGTTGGGGCCGCCGCTGGTGTGCGCGCGGTAGCGGGAAACAGCGGTGAGCCAGAGCAGCGGGCGGCGGATGAAGGTGAGTGGCGCCATCAAGACGCAGGGCGCGCCCAGGTACAGGGGTTGCAGCAGGTTCCCGATCAGCCCCTGGTCGTGGTAGAGCGGGGCCCAGCCGACGAAGGTGGAGTGCTCGTCGTGGCCGAACGCGGCGCGGATCATCTCCTGGTTGGCGCCGAGGTTGCGGTGCGTCACCACCACGCCCCTCGGCGCGCCGGTGGAGCCGGAGGTGTACTGCAGGAACGCCGGGTCGTCCGGGGCGCATGGCTTCGGGTCGATGGCAGGGCCGTCGGCAGGCACCTCGTCCACCGCGATCCGCTGCGGGACCGGCAGGTCGGCCTCCAGCGCGCCCACGGTCAGCAGGACGGCGGGGTCGCAGTCGGCGACGATGCCGTGCGTGGCGGGGTGCGCCCGGCCGCGGCGCGGCGGGATCACCGGCACCGCGATCACCCCGGCGTACAGGCAGGCGAAGAAGGCGGCGACGAAATCGAGCCCGGACGGGAAGACCAGCAGCGCGCGGTCGCCCGGACGGGTCACCGCGGCCAGCCGGGCCGCGATCGCGCGGGCGCGCAGGTCGAGCCAGGCGTAGGTGAGCGCGGCGGTCTCCGCGCCGTGCTCGTCCAGGAAGACGTAGGCGGTGGCCGCCGGTGCGGTGCGGGCACGCTCGCGCAGGACGTCCGGCAGCAGCACGGTGTTTCTCCCTCAGACGGTCTCGACGGCGAGCGGCAGCCGCCGCGGGCCGCGCACGATGAAGCTGTGGTCCTGCCACTCCGGCTCGCCCGCACGCACCAGCCTGCCCGGCAGCCGGAGCAGGCAGTCCAGCGCGATGCGGGCCTGGAGCTCGGCCAGCGGGGCGCCGAGGCAGCCGTGCAGGCCGTGGCCGAACGCAAGGTGGGCGGTCGGCGCCCTGGTGAGGTCGAAGGTGTCCGGCTCGGGGAAGGCCGCCGGGTCGCGGTTGGCGGCGCCGAGGCAGAGCAGCACCTGGTCGCCCGCGCGGAGCACCCGGTCGCCGAGCGGCACGGACCGGCGGGCGACGCGCTTGGTGTGCTGCAGCGGGCTGTCGTAGCGCAGGGTCTCGGCCACCGCGGCGGCGGTGCGCGCCGGGTCGGCGCGCAGCCGGTCCTGGGCGGCGGGGTGCGCGGTGAGCGCGAGCACGGCATTGCCGATGAGCGATTTCGTGGTCTCGACGCCTGCGACGAAGCACATGATGCCGATGGTGGCCAGCTCCTCGTCGGAGAGCCGGTCGCCCGCGCCGGTGCGGCTCGCGAGCAGCAGGCTGATCAGGTCGTCGCCCGGTTCGGCGCGGCGGCGGTCGATCACCGCGTGCAGTTCGGCGGTGAAGGTGTCGACAACGGTGCGCACCCTGGCGAAGTCGGCGGCGGTCATGAGGCCGGGTTCGAGCAGGAAGCGGATGTCGTGGGTCCAGCCGCCGACCAGCGGGTGCAGCTGCTCGGGCAGCCCGAGCCAGTCGCAGAGCGCGAGGACAGGGAGTTTTCCGGCGAAGGAGCCCATGAGTTCGGTCTCGCCGTCGTGCCAGGCGTCCCGGGTGAGCCGCTCGGCGAGCGCGGTGACGCGGGGGCGAAGCCGGGCGGCGGCGGAGGCGGTGAAGACCCGGTTGACCAGGGCGCGCAGCCGGGCGTGGTCCGGGTTCTCGGTGAAGACCAGCGATTTCAGCCCGAGGCGGTCGATCCGCTCGGTGTCGCCGACGCCGAGCCGGGCGGCCTGGCGGCGCAGGGCGAGCGGGATGACGTCGACGCCGAAATCGCGGTCGCGGAGCACCGCGCGCACGTCGGCGTGGCGGGTCAGCACCCACATGCCCATCGTGCGGTGCACCGGGGCGTGCTCGCGCAGCGCGGCGTACATCGGGTACGGGTCCGCGCGGAACTCGTCGGTGAACGGGTTGAACCGCACCGGGGCCGCGGTCACCGCCCGGCCCCGCCTCCGGTGAAGTGGCCGCTGCGGTAGGGCTCGAACACGATGCGCAGCAGCCCGATCTTGCCCATCCGGAAGCCGAGCGCGGAGAGCCGCAGGTAGCGCTCGTACCGCTCGGTGATCTCGGGGCCGACCAGCGCGATCGCCTCGGCGCGGCGGCGCTTGAGCCGGGTGGCCCACTGCTCGCAGGTCCAGGCATAGTCCAGGCGGTCGTTGCGCACGGTGCGCACCTCGAACAGGCCGTCGGCGGCCGCGGTGATCTCGGCGAGGGTGGGCAGGTCGGCGTCCGGGAAGATGTCCCGCTGGATGAAGGTGCTGGCCTGGTCGCGCGCCATATTGGCGTAGGCGATGGTCTGCAGCGAGAGCGCACCGCCCGGGCGCAGCCAGCTCCGGCAGCGCTCGAAGAAGGTGCGGTAGACGCGGATCTTCTCGGCCGGGCTGTCCGCCGGGGTGGCGAAGTGCTCGAAGGCGCCGATCGAGACGATGCCGTCGACGGGGCGCTCCGGTTCGTGGTGCAGCCAGTTCCGTACCGCGATCTCGGTGCCGGGCAGGTCGAGCGCGCGGACGTGGGCGGCCTGCTCCTCGGCCAGGGTGAGGCCGGTCAGCCGCGCGACGCCCTCGCTCGCGGCCACGGCGAGCAGCGCGCCCCAGCCGCAGCCGATGTCGAGCAGTTCGGTGGCGTCGTGCGCGCGGACCGCGTCCAGGTGGTAGCTGAGCTTGCGCTGCTGTGCCGCCTCCAGGGTGTCGGCCGGGGTGGCGGGCATGGCGCAGGAGTAGGTGAGCGAGGGGTCGAGCCAGAGCGCGTAGAACTCGTTGCCGACGTCGTAGTGATGCCGGACGGCGGCCGCCGCCGACTCGGCCCGCGCGGCAGAGACCGAAGCGCTCACGCCACCTGCCCTGCCCGTTCGACCAGGTAGCCGGCGACAGCATCGAGAGTCGGCTCGTCGAACAGCTCGTCCGGCGGGATGTCGACGCCGTAGCGCTGCTCGATCTCCATGAGCAGCGCCACCGCGACGACCGAGTCCACCCCGATGCGGTCGAAATCGGCGGCGGGGTCGATGCTCTCGGGCGGCACGCCGAGCGCCTCGGCGAGGTAGCCGCGGCTCCACGTGATGATCTCCGTGCGGTCCATGGTTGTCCGTCCGTTCTCAGGGGGTGGCCGCGTCGGCGGCGGGGCGGAGGCGCCGTGCTCCAGCCGGTCCCGGGACGGCACCTCGACGTCCCTGGCCAGCCCGGCGGCGGCGAGCAGGCAGATCAGCCAGTAGCCGGGGTCGAGCCGGTACCACTGCAGGCCGAAGGAGGGCGAGTCCGGGAAGGCGTGGTGGTTGTTGTGCCAGGACTCGCCGAACGAGAGCAGCGCGAAGACGCCGCCGTTGCGGCTGTTGCCGCGCGCCCGGTACGGCATGGTGCCGAACATGTGCAGGAAGGAGTTGATCGCCCAGATGATGTGCTCCAGCACGAACATCCGCACCAGCCCGCCCCACAGCAGCCCGCTCACCGCCCCGGTCCAGCTCTGGTACACCAGCCCGCCGATCACCGCCGGAATCGCCATCCCGAGCGCGACCCACCAGTGGTAGTACCGCGAAACCTTCAGCAGCAGGCGGTTCTTCAGCAGGTCGGGGGCGTAGTGCACGATGTTCGGGTACTCGTGGCGGCGCATCCAGAGGAAGTGCGAGTGCAGCAGCCCGCGGGCCCGGCCGCGGAACCCGCCGCCGGAGAGGTTCGGCGAGTGCGGGTCGCCGTCGCGGTCGGCGTTCTCGTGGTGCCTGCGGTGGATGGCGACCCAGGAGAGCACGCCGCCCTGCCCCGCCATCGAGCCGAGCACGGCGAGCACCACCTGCACCGACGGCGCCGCTTCGAACGTCCGATGGGTGAAGAGCCGGTGGTAGCCGACGGTGATCGCCAGCCCGGTGGCCGCCCAGCCGCCGACCAGCAGCGCGATCTCGGTGATCCCGATGGGGTGCACCGGCAGGAAGGCGAGCGCGGCCACGGTGCCGAAGATCGGCGCCACGTCGAAGAGCAGGAAGTGGCGGCGCTGCAGGCGGTGCAGGTAGGGGCTGTCCACCGCGAGTTTCCTCGGGGCGGGGCGCCGGGGTGCGTCCTCGCCGGACATGGCGGCTCCCTCACGACGGGTCGGGACTGCCGAATCCCGCTGCCGGAGCGAAGAATCGACTCGAACGAATCCGAGCGTATGTGCCGCGACCGGCGGCGAGCGGGCCGGAAAGAAGTGCTGATCGGCCGATCAGGAACACGTATCGCGCGGGATTCGGGCCGCGCCCCGCGCCGACCGGTCCGCGCGGGGCGCGCTCGCCGCCCCGCTCGTCGACGCGCCCCGACCCGGGCGCGCGCGGCCTCCGTGCACGGGAGCCGCTACGACGGCATTGCGCTCGGCGAGCCCGCACGACGCCCGGCTCGGGTAGCCGCATCGATTCCTCCGCTGTGCAGGGTGTTCGCTGCGCCACCCGGGAACGCGATCCGCCGCACATTTCCGGCCGCCGCCTCTTACGGTGTAAGGGGAGCTAGAAGGAGTGCTGTGGTGGATCGTTACACGCCGGAGGTCGAGGCGCGGCTCGCGCTGATGCGGGCCGAATACGACGAGTTGCTGGAGACGGGTCGGGGGTGGTCGCTCCGGGAGCTGTTCAGCACCGCGGAGAGCGATATCGACGCGTACTGCGCGGGATTCGCGCCGAACAGATTCGGGGACGAGGCGCTGGCCGGGGCGGAGGAGTTCTGCCGCAGACACGGCATCTGGCTGGAGCCGGGCGGGTCGCACTACAACAGCATGACGCCGTACCTGCACCCGAACGCGGTGACCGCGGAGCGGATGACGCTGATCGGCATCTACAACGCGATCCTGTTCTGGCTCAACGACACCGTAGGCCGGGAGAAGTTCGCCGCGCTCACCCCGGAGCAGCAGGCGGCGGCGGGCGAGACGGTGCGCAGGCTCACCCGGCTGCTCGAAACCGGAAGCCCCGCCGCCGATCCGGAACCGGTGGAGGCCGCGACCCACGAGTACCTCGAGCGCACCGCCGCGCTCGCCGACCCGGCGTGGCTGCGCGGCTTCCTCGCCGACACCGCGGGGCACCTGCGCCCCGCCATCCGCGACCAGAACGCCAGGGCGCGGGGTGACGTGCTCTCGGTGGCCGGCTACATCGAGCTGCGCTCGCACGTCTCCGGGATGTACCCGGCGATCGCGCTCTGCGAGTTCGGCCGGGACGCCTACCTGGACTGGCCGCGGCTCGCGGCGGCCGGGCTCGCCGCCGAGCTGCACACCCTGCGCCAGCTCACGGTGGAGATCGGCGCACTGATGAACGATGTGTTCTCCTTCGAGAAGGAGTGCATCGCCGACGGCGCCGACTTCAACCTGGTGCCGATGTGCCTGCTGGAAGCGCCCGCGGGCGGGCTGGCCGGGGCGGTGGCCGACGCGGCCACCGTGGTGCGCGACCGATTGACCGCGTTCCGCGTGGTCAGCGCGGGGATCGCGGCGGCGGTGGCGGCCCGGCCGGAGGTCGATTCGGGCGGGCAGGTGACGGCGCACGTCGCCGATCTGCTCGGCGCGGTCCAGGCCACCTGGGTCTGGCAGATCACCACGCACCGGTACAAGGGCCGGTCGATCTTCGAGGAGAATCGCCTGGGCTGACCGGCCGCGGGGTCGAGGCGCTGCCGGAGTCCGGCCCCGGGGGACTATTGTCGGAGAATCACAGCAGCATTCCCGGCACTCCGGTGTCCGGGAAACGCGACATATCGACGGGGGTGTTGTGGACGGCAGCGGCGGCGCCGCACTGGCTCGGATCTGGTGGCAGGCACTGGCCACCGGTGGTGTCGCGCCCGGTGGCGGGCCGGGCGGGCCGATGATGCTGCCCGGGCTGGTCACCCAGCTCGAGCAGGCACTGGTCGCCGAGACCTTCGACGCGAGCGCAGGCTCCCGGGTCGGCGCCGCGCTCTGGGGCGCGGGCCTCACCCACCCCGGCGTCCCGGTGGTCTCGGCCCAGGTGCTGCACGGGCTGGCCGACGCCAGCCCGCACCCGGACGCGCACCGACGGCTGGCGGGGTTGCTGGCCGCGCTCGGGCAGGGGCACCAGGTCCAGCGCAGCCGCTCCGCCGCGGCGGGCGAGGAGCACGACGACCAGGACACCCGGTTCCGGGTGCTCTTCGACAACGCCGCCGTCGCCATCGCCATCGGCGATACCGACGGCGTGCTGCTCGAGGCCAACCGCGCGCTCGCCGACATGATCGGCACCAAGCCGAACGACCTGCGCGGCATCTCGGTCTACGACTTCGCGCACCCGGACGACCGGGAGCGCATCCGCACCCTGCTCTACGAGCAGCTGGTGCCGACCGGCGAGGGCACCGTCACGCTGGACCAGCGGCTGGTGCGCGCCGACGGCAGCGTCGGCTGGATGGCCTTCGCCATCACCTTCGTGCGCGGCGCGGGCGGCAGGCCGGACTACCTGCTCGCGGTCGGCGCCGACGTCACCGAGCGGCACCTGCTGCAGCAGGAGCTGCACCACCAGGCCAGGCACGATTCGCTCACCGGGCTGCCGAACCGGCGCTACCTGCTCGAGCACATCGAGCACCTGATCACCACCGCGGGCAACGACGACCGGGTCGGGCTGTGCTTTGCCGATCTGGACCACTTCAAACAGGTCAACGACCTGTACGGCCACAGCGCGGGCGACCGGGTGCTGGTCGCGGTGGCCGACCGGATCGCGGAGACGCTGCAGCCCGACGGCAGCTTCGTCTGCCGGCTCGGCGGCGACGAGTTCCTCGCGCTCATCCCGCCGCCCGCCGACGAGATCCAGGTCGCGGAAGTCGCGAATCGCCTGCTCACGGCGCTCTCCGAGCCCATCGTGGTGGACGACGTCCCGCTCGACATCTCGGCCAGCATCGGCGTCGTCGTCACCCCGCTGGAGCACGCCGACGCCGAGTCCCTGCTGCATGCCGCGGACACCAGCCTGCACGCCGCCAAGCGCGACAGCAAAGGCCAATGGGTCATGCAGAGTGAGTGATCCCCACCGGGGTCACCCACTATTTCCACCCGGTTTGTGCGATCATGAGCGGGGCGAATGCAACTGTCGGCGAATATAACTGCCGCAGAACACCATTCGCCCTTTTCGCGCGTCCGGATGTGTCGATGGGGGCCTCAATGCCGCACTTCAAGAGCAATGTTCGCGATCTCCGGTTCGTTCTGTTCGAGGTGCTCGGGCTGGAACAGGCGCTGGCGACCGGGGCCTTCGGCGATCTGGACGCCGACACCGTCACCGAGATCCTGGAGCAGGTGCGCCGGCTCGCGGAGGGGCCACTCGGCGCATCCTTCGCCGAGGCCGACCGCAATCCGCCGGTCTTCGACCCGGCTACGCACACCGTCACGCTGCCCGATGCCTTCGTCCGCTCGTTCCGCGCCATGACCGCGGGCGGCTGGCACCAGCTCGGGCTCCCCACCGAGCTCGGCGGCCCCGGCGTGCCGCGCGCGGTGTTCTGGGCCGCGGCCGAGCTGATCCTCGGCGCGCAGCCCGCCGCCTTCTTCTACGGCATGGCGGGCGCGCAGATGGCCTCGGTGCTGTACGCCAACGGCACCGAGGAGCAGCGCGGCTGGGCCCGGCTCGGCACGGCCGCGAACTGGGGCGGCACCATGGTGCTCACCGAGCCGGACGCCGGCTCGGATGTCGGCGCGGGCCGGACGAGGGCGATCCGCCAGGCGGACGGCTCCTGGCACATCGAGGGCGTGAAGCGCTTCATCAGCAACGGCGATTCCGGCGTGCTCTTCCCGAACATGCTGCACCTGGTGCTGGCCCGCCCGGACGGCGCGAGGCCGGGCACCAAGGGCCTCTCGCTCTTCTTCGTCCCGCAGTTCCACTTCGACCCGGTCACCGGCGAGAACGGCGCGCGCAACGGCGTCTTCGTCACCGGGCTGGAGCACAAGATGGGGCTCAAGGCCTCCACCACCTGCGAGATCACCTTCGGCGGGCACGGCGTCCCGGCGCGGGGCTGGCTGGTGGGCGAGGTGCACAACGGCATCGCGCAGATGTTCGACGTGATCGAGCACGCGCGGATGATGGTGGGCACCAAGGCCATCGCGACGCTCTCCACCGGCTACCTGCACGCGCTGGAGTACGCGAAGCAGCGCGTCCAGGGCGCGGATCTGACCACGATGGCGGACAAGTCGGCGCCGCGGGTGACGATCGTGCACCACCCGGACGTCCGGCGGGCGCTCATGACGCAGAAGGCGTACGCCGAGGGGCTGCGCGCCGTCTACCTCTACACGGCGGCGCACCAGGATCCGGTGCTGGCCGAGCAGGTCTCCGGCGCGGACCCGGAGACCGCGGCCCGGGTGAACGACCTGCTGCTGCCGATCGTGAAGGGCGTCGGCTCGGAGCGCGCCTACCAGTGCCTGACCGAATCGCTGCAGACCTTCGGCGGCTCGGGGTACCTGCAGGACTACCCGATCGAGCAGTACATCCGGGACGCCAAGATCGACTCGCTCTACGAGGGAACGACCGCGATCCAGGCCCAGGACTTCTTCTTCCGCAAGATCGTCCGCGACCGCGGCGCCGCGCTCGGGCACCTGGTGGCGCAGATCCAGCGGACCCTGGACAGCGGGGCGGGCAACGGCAGGCTGAAGCGGGAGCGGGCGCTGCTCGCCACCGCGCTGGCGGACGTGCAGGCGGCGGCCGCCTCGCTCACCGGGTATCTGATGGGTTCGCAGGAGGATTCGACCGAGCTGTACAAGGTGGGGCTCGGCTCGGTGCGGTTCCTGCTCGCGGTGGG
Organism: Nocardia sp. NPDC057227; assembly: GCF_042669725.1. NCBI lineage: Bacteria > Bacillati > Actinomycetota > Actinomycetes > Mycobacteriales > Nocardiaceae > Nocardia > Nocardia sp. NPDC057227. The sequence goes on from NZ_JBHUXA010000007.1 coordinate 223,457, forward strand.
CGACCTGCTCATCGGCTGGCAGCTGCTGCACCAGGCGGGCATCGCCGTCGCCGCGCTGGACGCGGGCGCCGAGGGCGCCGACCGCGCCTTCTACGAGGGCAAGGTGGCGGTCGCGCAGTTCTTCGCGCGCAATGTGCTGCCCGAACTCTCCGCGCTCCGCGGCATCCTGGCCGAGCTGGACACCGAGATCATGGCGCTGGACGAGTCGGCCTTCTAGAGTCCGGCCGAATGGGCCTTCGAGGTGGGGCCTAGCCGCGCAGCAGCCCGGCCAGGAGCAGGACCAGGGCGTCCAGCGCTCGGTCGTGCGCGGTGCCCGGGTCCTCGGCGTGCGCGACGATCATGCCCGCCTCGGTGACGGCGCTCAGCACCAGCTGAGCGAGCATGCGCACCGGCGCGTCCGGCGCGAGCAGCCCGGTGGCGCGCGCGGCCTCCAGCTGCAGCACGATGAGGCCGAGGCCGTGCTTCGCCTCCAGCTCGCGCCAGGCGTCCCAGCCGAGTACGGCGGGCGCGTCGGAGAGCGCGATCCGCACCATCTCCGGCCTGCGGCAGATGCGCAGGAAGGCGTCGAGCCCGGCGCGCAGCCCCACCATCGGGTCGGCCGAGGGCGGGGCGCCCGCGATGGCGGCGACCAGCTCGTCGGTGTTGTCCTGCTCCAGCCGCTCGAGCACCGCGACGAAGAGCCCGCGCTTGTCGCCGTAGTGGTACTGCAGGGCGCCGCGGGTGACCCCGGCCGTCGCCACGATCTGCTCGGCCGAGACGGCGCCGAAGCCGTGCTCGGCGAAGAGCGCGCGCCCCGCCTCCTCCAGCCGCCCCCTGGTACTGCGGGTGCGGTCCAGCTGGCTACGGCGCGGCATGCTCCCGAGTGAACTCCAGGATCAGCGCGCTCAGCAAATCCGGCTGATCCTCCGGGATGAAGGTGTACGAGTCGTCGACCAGCCGGAGCGTGGCGTTCGGCAGCTCCGCCACCAGCCGCTCGGCCAGCGCGACCGGGAAGAGCTTCTCCTCCCGCGCCCACACCACCAGCACCGGCAGCGTGAGCCGCGGGAAGCTGCGCGCCGCCGCCAGGGTGTGCCGCTTGCGCGCGGCGACCAGGAACCGCCGCACATCGGCCCGAATCGCCGCGGAGTTCCTGCTCGGCGCCAGGTAGCCTGCGGCGATCTCCGGCGGCACCGGGCGCTTGGCCACCCAGCCGAAGGCGATCGGCAGCGGTTGTAGCGCCCTGATCTTCAGCAGCTCGGTGGCGGCGCGCACCACGCCGGGTACCCGGGCCAGCACGGCGAGCCCGTTGAACGGCGGTGGCGGGAAGCGGTCGTAGCAATCCACCGAGGCCAGGACGACCCGCGCGATCCGGGCCGGATTGCGGGCCAGCAGTACCTGGGTGATCGCGCCGCCGGTGTCGTTCGCCACCAGGGTGACGTCGGTGAGGTCGAGCCGCTCCAGGAAGGCCGCGATCAGGTCGGCGACGCCGGGCGGGGAGAGGTCGGCCTCCGGCACCGGGACGGTATGCGCGCCGAACGGCCAGTCCGGGGTGATGCAGCGGTACCCCGCCGCCGCGATCGCGGGCACGACCCCGCGCCACAGGTTGCCGTTGACCAGCAGGCCGTGCACGAACACGACCGGCGGGCCCTCCCCCGCCTCGTGGTAGCGGATACGTCCTCCCGGCAGCTCGATCTCGTGCTGCTCGCCCAGTGCCGCGCTGTGTGTCATCGTCTCGTCCCCTTCGTCGCCGCGATCGGTCCGCTCGATAGTTACATACATTCCGAATGTATGTCTACGGCGGCGGCCGAATCCGGCTAGCATCGGGCCATGCCGCGCAACAGACGCCCCCGGGATCGGGAGGAGAAGCGCGCGGAGATCGTCACCGCCGCGCGCACCCTCTTCGTCGACGACGGCTACGACGCGGTGTCCATGGCCCGGATCGCGCGGGCGGCCGGCGTCGTCTCCAACACCGTCTACTGGTACTTCGGGGACAAGGACGGCATCCTGATCGCGGTGCTGGACGAGGTGCTCGCCGACGCCCTCGAGCGCTCCGGCGAGCTGACCCTGCTGGAGCCTGCCGACCGGCTGCTCTGGGTGCTCACCGAGCTGGAGCAGCTGAGCCGGTTGGTCACCACGGTGCACGCGCGCAGCAAGGAGTCCGCGAGCATCCGGGAGTGGCACGAGCGGTTCCACGCGCTCACCGATGCCCTGCTCCGGCTGGAGCTGGCCGGCCTCGGCGTGCCGGACGACGGCGTGGACGAGGTGACCACCATCGCGATCTACGTGCTGGAGGGGTTGCTCATGCACCCCGTCGAGCAGGCCCGCAAGCGCGCGGTGCTGGCGACCCTGCTGCGCGGCGCGAAGGGCAGCGCGGTCAGCTGAGCCGCGCGGCCAGGAAGTCGATCTGGTCGGCGACGGCGCGCTCGAACTCGACGCCCACGTAGATGCCGAAGTGCCCGCACGGATAGTTCCGCACCTCGACGTGCGGCAGCCCGGCGGCGTACCGCTCGGTGGTGGCCGCGGGCGCGGCGACGTCGGCGTCGCAGACGCAGAGCAGCGTCGGGGTGGTGCCGCGGCGCAGATCGCGGCCGGGGCGGTAGAGCGGGAGCCGCAGTACCAGCCGCGCGGAGAGCGCGTTGGCGGCGGTGAATTCGTCGTCCGGGCCGGTCAGGACGCCCCAGATCGAGTCGCGGCCCGCGAGGCGGCCGGTGCCGGTGAGCGTCAGGACGTCGGCCAGCCGGGCGCGCACCCGGGGCAGTCTGCGCAGTGCGCCGCTGGCGCGCGCGGAGACCCTGGTGCCGGGCGGCAGCAGTGCGGAGGCCCCGGACAGGGCGTCCGGCGAGACCAGAAACGCGGGCATCCAGGCGGCGCCCGCCATCGGCACCAGCACCGGACGCGCCCCGAACCGGGCGGCGACGGCGTCGGCCAGCCCGGCCGCGGTGAGCGCGAGCGCGCTCGGGAAGCCGGTCCGCAGCCGCGACCGCAGCGAGGCGGGGCCGTCGGTGAACGGGCACTGCGCCACCACCGCGGCCACCGCGCCGTCCTCGGCCGCGATCCGCAGCACGTGGCCGCCGCCGAACGAGCTGCCCCACAGCGCGATCCGCCCGTGATCGATGCCGGGCAGGGTGCGCGCGCAGGCCAGCGCCGCGTGCCAGTCGGCGAGCTGGCGACCGATGTCGAGCAGCTGGCGCGGCTCGCCGCCGCTGGCGCCCAGGTGCCGGTAGTCGAAGACCAGCACCGCCCAGCCGCGCGCGGCGAACCGCTCGGCGTAGGCGTCGAGCCGCATCTCCCTGACCGCGCCGAGCCCGTGACCCATGATCACCAGCGGTTTCGGGGCGCCCGCCGGCTCGGCGCCGTAGAGCCAGGCGGCGCAGTCGTCGGTGCCGGAACGGAAGGTGATGTCCCGCCGCGCTGTGGTCATGGAGGCTCCTTTTTCTTGGGTGACGGCCAAGAAACTAGAGCGTTCTTGATCGTGAGTCAAGATCGCGGAGAGATTGCCCACGCCCCGCCGCGTGCCGGAAACTGGTCGCTCATGAGCGACCTCACCGACGACGGCGTGCACCTGCTCCCCGCCGCCGAGACCGCGCGCAGGCTCGGCGCGAGCCCCGGCACCTGGGACCGGTTCCGCAGGCACTGGGAGGAGCTGCGCGTTGATCGCACCCGCACCGGCGTGCACAGCAGGACGCTGCACCGCTGCGGCCACTTCCAGGTCTCGCTCACCGGCGCCTTCGAATTGCTCGCACACCGCCCGCGCGGCGCGGCACAGCCCGAGGCGCTCACCGACTCCTTCGCCACCGACCCGGTGCTCGCCGGGCTTCTCCGCCTGCTGCTCGAGTTCGCCGCCGAGCTCGACGACGCCACGCTCTGGGACGTCCACGTGCACCCGCTCCGCGAACTGGCCGCGATCGAGACCGCCGCCGCTCCCGCACGCCGACCGGACGTCACGCTGGCGGCACAGCTGCTGGTGACCCGCGACAACGCCGAAGGCGGGGCCCGCACGCTCACCACCTCCGACGGAACGCCGGTGCGCACCGTTACGCCGGACGAGCCGGGCACCCTGCTGCTCACCGACGACCGGCGGATCCTGCACGCGCAGAGCGCGATCCGCCCGGTGACGGCGAGCCGCCCCGCGCTGCGCGACCTGCTCGAGGTGACCTACTCCCCGGCCTGACCTGCCCGCCGAGAAGATAAGAGAGTGAAAGCCAACCTTTCTCACCGTCGCCGTGCTAGACATACCGCGAACGGCGAGGAGGCGGTTGTGACAGGTCCGTATCGGCTCATCATCTGGGGGCCGGGCGACATGGGCGGGCGGGCACTGCGCACCGCGCTGGAGTCGCCCGATTTCGAGGTCGTCGGGGTGAAGGTGTTCAGCCCGCACAAGCACGGAACGGATATCGGCGAGCTGGTCGGGCTGCCGCCGGTGGGGGTCGCCGCGACCACGTCGAAGGCGGAGATCCTCGCGCTCGACGCGGACTGCGTGGTGCACACCCCCACCACGCCCGCGCTGGTGCAGGGCGCCGACGCCGACGTGCTCGAGCTGCTGGAGTCCGGGAAGAACGTGGTATCGGCGGCCGCGTACCACAACCCGGCCATGCCGACCTGGCTCGACGAATCCCGCTCCGCGCTCGACGTGCTCGGCACGGTCTCCCGGATGCGGGTCACCGGCAATGCCTTCGGGCCGCAGCTGCCGAACGCCCTCGCGGCGCTGAGAACGCTCATGCGCGTCGCCGATTCGGGCCCGGCGCGCCCGGCCCGGCCGGTGCTGGAGCGGCTGGCCGGGCCGGTGGCCGACCGGGCGATCCCGCGCCGGGCCTCCGGCGCCCGGCTGCAGGCGGCCTGCCTGCAGGGCGGGGTCTCGCTGCACGGCACCGGGCTGCACCCGGGGCTCATGGTCGAGCAGCTGCTGCTGCGGCTCGCGGGGCTGCTGGACGAGGTGCGCGAGGTGCGGTTCCTGGAGGTCGGCGATCTGTCGGCGGCGCCGGACGGCATGTGGGGCGGGCTCGCCAGCCTCGGCTTCGGCATGCCGCTCAGCGCGGTCGACTCCGACCACGCCATCGCGCTCATGCAGCACTTCTACTTCGACGCGGTGCTCTCGAACGTCGGGCACGCGCTGTTCGGGGCGAGCGCCGACCAGGTGCGGGTGGAGCGGCACGTCTACCCGGTGCCCGCCCGGGTGCGGATCGAGGCGGGCGGCAGCGTGATCGAGCCGGGCTCGGTCGGCGCCATCCACATGAGCTACCGCGGGTACATCGGCGACCGGCTCTTCATGACCAATGCCGAGTGCTGGCACGTCGGGCCAGGCAACGCGCACCTCGGCCCGGACCATCCGCGCAGCCTGGCGGGCGGCCACGTGATCACGCTGGACGGCAGCCCGGCCCGGATCGAGATGCGCAACGAACTGGACGACGAGACCTACAGCGGCGACTGGTCGGCGGTCACCGACATCTCGGTCAAGGCCATGCTCGACGTGGTGCCCGCGCTCTGCGCCGCGCCGCCCGGCGTCGCCACCCCCGACCTGACCCCCCGCTACCGACTGGAGCAGGCATGACCTCCCCGATCCCGGTCGCGGTGCTCGGCACCGGGCCGCTGGCCGACCGGATCGCCGCGCATCCCGGCCTCGTCGTCACCGAGCACTCCCCCGTGGTGCTGCACCTCTCCCCCGACCCGGCCGAGCTGACCGCCCTGCTCGGCGCGGGCCGCAACGTGGTCACCGCGCTCCCGCTGCACGACCTGTCGCTGGCCGAACTCGCGGAAGCCTGCCGCGCCGGGGCGGCCACGCTGCACGCCACCGGCGGCCATCAGTCGGCGGTCGCGGCCCGCCTCACCCGCTCGCTCGCCGCCGCGACCAGGGAGATCACCCGGATCGAGCTCATCGAGGAGATCGTCGTGCCCGAGCTCGGCGCCGACGCCGACAGCGCGCGGACCGCGGCCGAAGCGGCGGCCGGCTACTACATCGACGGCCTCCGCACGCTCGCGGACGGCGCCTTCGCCCGGCACGGCACCCCCACCCCGGCCGGCACCGGCGAGCACGCCACCCCCACCGGCGAGCGCGCCACCGCTACCCCGACCGTTACCGTCGCGGTGACCACCGACGGGTCCGGCGCGGTCGAGCGGGTGACCGCGGACCACGCGCTCGGCGACCGCGTGCACTACCGCTCGGTCCGGAGCCGCAGCGGCGCCGTGCCGCTGCGCTACCGCCTGGTCAGCACCACCGCGGCCGGGACAGGCACCGCCACCGTCGACTTCCACCCGGTCGACGGGGTGCCCCCGGCCGAGCACCTCGCCCTGGTCGAGCTGCTGAACGCGGCCCGCGCGATCGACGCGAGCCCGCCCGGCATCGCGCTGCGCGACCTCGCCATCACTTACCTCGCCCGAGACGACCGCCTGGTCAGGTAGCGCACCCCTCCCGTAGTATCGTCCGGACAGCTGTCCATCAAGCTGTCCAGGACGCCGGAGAGGGGGCCATCGATGGCCTACGTCATCACCCAGCGCTGCTGCAACGACGCGAGCTGCGTCAGCGAGTGCCCGGTCGACTGCATCCGGCCGCGGCCCGACGACCCCGAGTTCGCGACCGCCGAGATGCTCTACATCGACCCGGACACCTGCATCGACTGCGGCGCCTGCTTCGAGGCCTGCCCGGTCGGCGCGGTCTACGCGGAGGAGGACCTGCCGCCCGCGCTGGCCCGCTACCCGGAGATCAACGCCGGGTACTTCCAGCGGCACCCGCTCGAAGCCGACGTCACCGCGCCCGCCCCGCAGCGGCGGCTGCCACGGGACCGGGAGCCGCTGCGGGTGGCGATCGTCGGCACCGGCCCGGCCGCCTGCTACGCCGCCGAGCACCTGCTCGGCACCGGCCGGGTCGAGGTCGAGATGTTCGACCGGCTGCCGACCCCGTGGGGGCTGGTCCGCTACGGCGTCGCCCCCGACCACAGCGAGACCCGCGGCGTCGCCGACATGTTCACCGCCGCCTTCAAGCGCGACGCGCTGCGCATGCACCTCAACACCGAGATCGGCACCCACCTCACCCACGACGACCTGCTGGCCAATTGCCACGCCGTGCTCTACGCGGTCGGCGCGAGCGCCGACCGCAGGCTCGGCATCCCCGGCGAGGAGCTGCCAGGCAGCCACGCGGGCACCGACTTCGTGGCCTGGTACAACGGCCACCCCGACCACGCCGGGCACACCTTCGACCTCTCCGGCGGGCGCGCCGTCGTGGTCGGCAACGGCAACGTCGCGCTGGACATCGCCCGGGTGCTCACCGCCGGCCCGGAGTACCTGGCCCGCACCGACATCGCCGACCACGCCCTGGCGGCGCTGCGGCACAGCGGCATCCGCGAGGTCACCGTGCTCGCCAGGCGGGGCCCGCTCGACGCCGCCTACACCGCCGCCGAGTTCCTCGCGCTGCGCCACCTCCCCGGCGTCGACGTGGTGATCGACCCGGCCGACCTCGCCGGCCTCACCGCCGACGGCCACGCCCCGGCGTGGAAACTCCGCCTGGCCCGCGAGTACGCCGAGCAGCCGCGCACCGATGGCAACCGCCGCATCCGCTTCGCCTTCCACTCCGCGCCGATCGAACTCGGCGGCACGGGCCGCGTCGAAACCCTCACCACCGCCCGCACCGAGCAGCTCGACGGCGGCACCCGGGTCACCGACCAGCGGGAAACCTTCGACACGGCACTCGTGCTGCGCGCCATCGGCTACCGCGGCAGACCCGTCCACGGGCTGCCCTTCGACGAGGCCGCCGGCATCGTCCCCAACGACGGCGGGCGGGTCGCCCCCGGCGTCTACGTGAGCGGCTGGATCAAGCGCGGCCCGCGCGGCGTGATCGGCTCGAACCGCGCCGACGCCGCCGAGACCGTCCGCGCCCTGCTCGACGACTTCACCGCGGGCAGCCTCAGCACCCCCACCGCCGACCGCGAGACCTTCGCCGAGCTCATCCGGGAGCGCAACCCGGACGTCGTCGACCGGGCCGGCTGGCAGATCCTGGACCAGGCCGAGCGCACCCGCGGCGCGGCGGCCGGACGCCCGCGGGTGAAGATCGCGAGCGTCGCGGAGCTGCTGGCCACCGCCCGCGGGCGTTAGGCGCCCACGTACTCCGCGAGGTGCGTCCCGGTCAGCGTCTTCCGGTCCGCCACCAGCTCCGCCGGCGTCCCCTCGAACACCACGAGCCCGCCGTCGTGCCCGGCCCCCGGCCCCAGGTCGATGATCCAGTCGGCGTGCGCCATCACGGCCTGGTGGTGCTCGATCACGATGACCGTCTTCCCGGAGTCGACCAGCCGGTCGAGCAGCCCGAGCAGCTGGTCCACGTCGGCCAGGTGCAGGCCGGTGGTCGGCTCGTCCAGGACGTAGACGCCGCCCTTCTCGGACATGTGCGTGGCGAGCTTGAGCCGCTGGCGCTCGCCGCCGGAGAGCGTGGTGAGCGGCTGGCCGAGCTTCAGGTAGCCGAGCCCGACGTCGGCGAGGCGGTCCAGGATCTTGTGCGCGGCGGGGGTGCGGGCGTCGCCGTCGGCGAAGAACCGCTCGGCCTCGGCGACCGACATGCCGAGCACCTCGCTGATGTCGCGGCCGCCGAGCTTGTACTCCAGCACCTCGGCCATGAAGCGCTTGCCCTCGCAGGTCTCGCAGGTGGTGGCGACGCCGGCCATCATGGCCAGGTCGGTGTAGATCACGCCCGCGCCGTTGCAGGTGGGGCAGGCGCCCTCCGAGTTCGCGCTGAAGAGCGCCGGTTTCACGCCGTTGGCCTTGGAGAAGGCCTTGCGGATGGGGTCGAGCAGCCCGGTGTAGGTGGCGGGGTTGGAGCGGCGGGAGCCCTTGATCGCGGTCTGGTCGACCACGACGACGCCCTCGCGGCGGGCCAGGTTGCCGTGGATCAGCGAGCTCTTGCCTGACCCGGCCACGCCGGTGACCACGGTGAGCACGCCGGTCGGCACGTCGACGTCGACGCCGCGCAGGTTGTTCTGCTTCGCGCCGCGGATCTCCAGCGCCCCGGTCGACTTCCGTACCGAATCGTTCAGCTCGGCCCGGTAGCCGAGGTGCTTGCCGGTGCGGGTGTCCGATCCGCGCAGCCCGGCGATGTCGCCCTCGAAGCAGACGGTGCCGCCCTCGGTGCCCGCGCCGGGACCGAGGTCGACCACGTGGTCGGCGATCACGATGGTCTCCGGCTTGTGCTCGACCACGAGCACGGTGTTGCCCTTGTCCCGCAGTCGGAGCAGGAGCTCGTTCATGCGCTGGATGTCGTGCGGGTGCAGCCCGATGGTCGGCTCGTCGAAGACGTAGGTGACGTCGGTGAGCGCGGAGCCGAGGTGCCGGATCATCTTGGTGCGCTGGGCCTCGCCGCCGGAGAGCGTGCCGGAGGAGCGGTCCAGCGAGAGGTAGCCGAGCCCGATCTCGACGAAGCCGTCCAGGGTCTGCCGCAGCGTCTCCAGCAGCGGGGCCACCGAGCGGTCGTCCAGCCCGCCCACCCACTCGGCCAGGTCGCTGATCTGCATGGCGCAGGCGTCGGCGATGCTGACGCCGCCGATCTTCGACGACCGCGCCGCCGCGCTCAGCCGGGTGCCGCCGCAGTCGGGACAGGCGCTGAAGGTGATCGCCCGGTCCACGAAGGCGCGGATGTGCGGCTGCATGGCCTCGCGGTCCTTGGACAGGAACGACTTCTGGATCTTCGGGATCAGCCCCTCGTAGGTGACGTTGATGCCGTCCACCTTGATCCGCACCGGCTCCTTGTAGAGCAGGTCGTTCAGCTCGCGCTTGGTGTACTTGCGGATCGGCTTGTCCGCGTCCAGGAACCCCGAGCCCATGAAGATCCGGCCGTACCAGCCGTCCATGCTGTAGCCGGGGATGGTGAGCGCGCCGTCGGCCAGCGACTTGCTGTCGTCGTAGAGCTGGGTCAGGTCGAAGTCGGAGACGTTGCCCATGCCCTCGCAGCGCGGGCACATGCCGCCGGTGACGCTGAACTCGCGGCGCTCGCGCACCTCCTGGCCGCCCGCCTTGGTCACCGTCACCGCGCCGGCGCCGCTGATCGAGGCGACATTGAAGGAGAACGCCTGCGAGCTGCCGATGTGCGGCTGCCCGAGCCTGCTGAACAGGATGCGCAGCATCGCGTTGGCGTCGGTCGCGGTGCCGACGGTGGAGCGCGCGTTGGCGCCCATCCGCTCCTGGTCGACGATGATGGCGGTGGTCAGCCCCTCCAGCACGTCCACGTCCGGGCGCGCCAGGTTCGGCATGAAGCCCTGCACGAAGGCGCTGTAGGTCTCGTTGATCATGCGCTGCGACTCGGCCGCGATGGTGCCGAAGACCAGCGAGCTCTTGCCGGAGCCGGAGACGCCGGTGAAGACCGTCAGCCTGCGCTTCGGGATCTCGACGCTGACGTCCTTCAGGTTGTTCTCCCGCGCCCCCCTGACCCGGATCAGGTCGTGGGTGTCGGCGGCGTGCGCGGTCGTGGCCGAGGTGGTGGCCGTGCTCATCGTTTCTCCCTGGGTCAGCGCAGCTGCTGGATGCGGACCATATTGCCCGCCGGGTCGCGAACGGCGCAGTCGCGCACGCCGTACGGCTGCTCGGTCGGCTCCTGCACGATCTCGATCTCGTCCGTCGCCGACACCTTCGCGAAGGCGCCGTCCAGGTCCTCGGTGGCGAGCAGCACGCTGGCGTAGGTGCCCTTCGCCATCATCTCGGCGATGGTGCGCTTCTCGTCCTCGGTGACGCCGGGGTCGGCCCCCGGCGGGTAGAGCACGATATTGATGCCGGGGTGCTCGGCCGGGCCGACCGTGATCCAGCGCAGGCCGTTGTAGCCGACGTCGTTGCGCACCTCGAAGCCGAGCGTGTCCCGGTAGAAGGCGAGCGAGGCCTCCGGATCGGTGTGCGGCAGGAAGCTCGAGTGGATGGTGATGGTCATGCGGTTCACGCTAGAGGGGCAGCGGGGACCGGCGCTTCTCGATTCCTGACCGGTCGGGTGACCCGCTTGGCCACGCAGGACGGCATGCCGGCGGTCGCGTCCGCTGCCTCCCTGCGATAGACGCTCGGCGGCACCCCGACCAGCTCGGTGAACCGGGTGCTGAAGGTGCCGAGCGAGGAGCAGCCGACCGCGAAGCAGACCTCGGTGACGCTCAGGTCGCCGCGGCGCAGCAGCGCCATCGCGCGCTCGATCCGCCTGGTCATCAGGTACGAGTAGGGCGACTCCCCGTACGCCTGGCGGAACGCCCGGCTCAGGTGCCCGGCCGACAGGTGCACGCCGCGCGCGAGCGCCTCGACGTCGAGCGGCCGCTCGTACTCCCGATCGATGCGATCGCGCACCCGGCGCAGCAGCGCGAGATCGCGCAGCCGCTGGTCCTCGCCTCGGGTGCCCACGGGTGCATCGTGCCACGTCAGCGGGCGCTTGCCCAGCACCGGGAAGTGGGGGCGGCCATTGTGGGCTGTCACAGAACCGGCCGGAAACCGCCCGGATATGCACCAAGGGATCACATCACGACTGGTGCTCACGCAACCGAATCGTTACCGTCGAGGTCGGTGTTTCAGAGCTAGGACGTTATCGAATGACTCTTTCCACGTGGCCCGATCAGGACCTCCCCCTGCTGCGCGAGGTCGCCGGCCGCATCGCCGTCGTGATCCAGGGCAGCACCGACAGTCGGCAGGCCCTGGCCGACTTCACCGAAGCGCTCCCGCACGCCGGGCAATTGGCGCGGGTGCTCATCGAGTACTCCAGCCGGTGGTTCGACCGCTCCAGCGGGGACTCGACCATGATGGGCCCCGAGCTCTTCTGGACCCTCACCGAGTTCGTGCCGCCCGCGCTGCCGCAGAACCGGGAGCAGGGTGGTACCGAGTACCACCACGTCGAGCGGACCAGGCATTTATTGCTCATCTGCGTGCTCGAGCAGCTGGCCGTCACCCAGTTCGCCCCCTCCCAGGGCGGCGATGCCTCGACGCGGCACCGCTACGGCGACAACGCCGTCCCGGTCCTCACCTCCCGCCTCCGCTCGGCACCCGACGTCGAGGGCACCGCTTAGGTCTTTCCCGTGCGGCGGGCTCGAGTCAGTAGTGGGGCGCCTATGCCGTGCACTACGACGCTGATCAGGACGGTTACGCCGGTCACGGTGAGGGCGTAGCCGCCCAGGTCGTCGTCGAGGGCGTTGTAGGCGAGCAGGCCGAAGACGATGGTGGCGGTGCCGCGCGGGCCGAGCGCGCCCACGAGTAGCCGCTCCCGGTGCGGGAGCGGGGAGCCGAGCAGGGCGAGCAGGACCGGGCCGAGGCGGATCACGGTCAGCGCGAGCACGGCGAAGAGGACGAGCCCCCAGTCCAGCAGCGGGGCGGCGCCGAAGACGATGACGAAGCTCGCGCCGAAGGCGAACCACAGGATCAGCCCGGCCACCAGGCTCACGTCGTCGATCAGCCCGAGCTCGCGCTCGGCCGGGCGCCGCCGCAGCATCCGCACGGCGTCGCGGGAGCGCACCGCCTTGAAGGCGAGCCCGCAGGCGAAGGCGGCGACGAAGCCGTTGGCGTGCCAGGCCACCGCGGCGCCGTAGGCGAGCAGGGGTAGCGCGACCAGCCCGATCCGGAACGCCTGCGGGTCGGTGAGCCCGCGCAGGTGCGCCCGCGTCCCGGCCCACGCGGTGACCCCGCCGAGCACCAGCCCGACGGCGACCGCCGTGCCGAAGGCCGGGATCGCGTCGCGCAGCGCCGCCAGCGGGGTCGCCTCCGCACCGGTCCCGGACGCCAGCGTCAGCGCGAAGGCGAAGACCGGGGCGACGATGCCGTCGTTGTACCCGCTCTCCACCGCGATGAGGTGCCGCACCCGGGCCGGGATCCCACGCTCCCGCACGATCTCGGCGGCGGGCGCGAAGTCGATCGGCACCACGATGCAGGCGATCAGCACCAGCACCGCCGCCGAGACCTCGGGGATCAGCAACCACCCGGCGAGCACCGCGAGCCCGATGCTCAGCGGCAGCGCCAGGAAGAGCAGCCGCGCCGCCGCCCGCGGCTCACCGCCGAAGATCCCGCCGCGCACCTCGGTGGCGTCGACGAAGAGCAGCACCGCCAGGATGATCTCGGCGGCGTGCAGCGCCACCTCGCTGTTCAGGAAGGGCGCGACATCGGTCGAGGAGAAGGTCCCGAACACCGCGCCGGCGGCGACCATGGCGAGCGGGGCGTGGATCAGCCCGCGCCGCAGCAGCGTGGCGCTCAGCGACCACAGCACGACGACGCCGGTGAAGACCACCAGCACCAGGACCATGGGGTGTGATTCTGCCCCGGCCCCCGGCTACGCGCTCGGGGCGCGCCCGGCCTCCTTGCCGACGGTGTGCAGGTGCCCGAGCGCCTCGCGGTACGAGGCGACGAAGCCGGTGGCCCGGTAGGGCAGCCCGATCTCGGCGCAGTACGCGGCGACCATGGGCTGCGCCCGGCGCAGGTGCGGCCGCGGCATGGACGGGAAGAGGTGGTGCTCCACCTGGTAGTTGAGCCCGCCGAAGGCGGTGTCGAGCAGCCGCCCGCCGAGCACGTTGCGCGAGGTGAGCACCTGCTTGCGCAGGTGGCCGGTGGTGTCGTCGGCGGAGAGCACCGCCATGCCCTTGTGGTTCGGCGCGAAGGTGGTGCCCATGTAGAGCCCGAAGAGCGCCTGGTGCACCGCGATGAAGACCAGCGCCTTCACCGGCGAGAGCACCAGGAACACCAGCAGCAGGTAGCCGAGCGCGTGGCTCGCGAGCAGCGCCGCCTCCCAGCCCCGGTTCGGGATCGGCCAGCGCAGCACCCCGCGCCAGCTGGAGATCCGCAGGCTCAGCCCCTCGAGGGTGAGCATGGGGAAGAACAGCACCCCCTGGTGCCGCACCACGAGGCGCTTCACCCCGCTCGCCATCCGGGCGCGGGCGCCGGAGTGCGCCAGGATGCCCATGATGTCCGGGTCGGCGTCCTCGGTGTTCGGGTGCGCGTGGTGCTTGTTGTGGTTGCTGGTCCACCAGCCGATGCTCACCCCGATCAGCAGGTTGCCGACGAGCGCGCCGTAGACGTGGTTGGCCTTGCGGCTCGCGAAGATCTGCTTGTGCCCGGCGTCGTGGCCGAGGAAGGCGAACTGCGCGAAGAGCGCCGCGAGCGCGACGGCGATCCCCAGCGTCCACCACGAGTCGCCGAGCCCGATCAGCAGCGCGTAGCACCCGAGCAGCAACCCGACGGTCACCGCGGTGTAGGTGATGTACTGCGGCACAGCCGGTTCCAGCAACCCGGCATCGCGCACCCGGCGCAGCAGCACCGCGAACTCACTGCCGCGGGCCGCATCGGCCCGTTTCTCCGCCACCGGTCGCATCACGTCCCGCTCTCGCCGTCGTCCCTCGGCCGTTCATGCGCCAGGGAACGACAGCGATCTGCCCGGCGGGGTGTCACGCGGCCACGAACCGGCGACCGGTACATGAACAATAGCGCGCTACCGGTCACCTCACCGCTGCGGCTCGGCACCCTCGATCAACGCGACCCGGGCCAGCACCTGTTCGGCCATCTTGACGTGCGCCGCGTCCACCAGGACGCCGCCGACGCCGACCGCGCCGCGGCCCGCCGCCTCGGCCTCCCGGTAGGCCTTCATGTTCCGCTCGGCCAGCGCGATCTCCTCCGGCGTCGGCGAGTAGACGGTGTTGGCGATCGGCACCTGCACCGGGTGGATGGCCCACTTGCCGGTGTAGCCGAGCAGCGAGGCGCGCTTGGCGTCGCGCTCGTACCCCTCGGTGTTGCCGTAGTCCGGGAAGGGGGCGTCGATGGCGTCGATGCCCGCGATCCGCGCCGCGACGATGACCTTGGCCCGCGCGTAGTGCCAGAAGTCGCCGGGGTAGTCGCCGAGCGGCTCGAAGTTGGTGTCCACCCGGGCGCCCTGGGAGAGCGAGAAGTCGCCGACGCCGAAGATGATGGCGTCCACCCGCGGGCTCGCGGTGGCGATGGCCTCCGCGTTGGCCAGCCCCTCGACCTCCTCGATCAGCACCTCGAGCCGGATCTGCCGCTCCAGCCCCAGTTTCAGCTCCAGCTGGGTGAGCAGGACATCCACCCACCAGACGTCCGCGGCGGTCTTGGCCTTGGGCACCACGATGGTGTCCAGGTTGCGCCCGGCCCTGGTGACGACCTCGATGATGTCGTCGTGGCACCACTCGGTGTCCAGCCCGTTGATCCGGATGGCGCGCGCGGTGCGTCCCCAGTCCAGCTCGTTGAGCGCGGTGATCGCCTTCTCCCGCGACCCCTCCTTGAGGCTCACCGGGGTGGCGTCCTCCAGGTCGAGGAAGACCAGGTCGGCGCCGAGCGTGACGGCCTTGGCGAACATGTGGTCGTTGCAGGCGGGCAGCGCCAGCTCCGAGCGGCGGAGCAGCTTCGTCATCGGAAAAAGTTCCCTTCGTAGGAGAGTCAGAGCACGCCGCGGGCGCGCAGCTCGGCCAGCTCGGCGTCGCCGAGCCCGAGCAGCTCGCCGTAGACGGCGGCATTGTGCTCGCCGAGCCGGGGCCCGAGGTGGGCGACCTCGCCGCGGGTTCCGGAGAACCGCGCGACCGGCGCCTGCACCGTCACGGTGCCGAGCTCGGGATCCTCGACCGGGACGAAGACCTCGCGGTGCTTCATCTGGTCGTCGGTCACCAGGTCGGCGATGTCGTAGATCGGGGCGGCGGCCACCTCGAACTCGTCGAAGACCGACATGGCCTCGGCGAGCGTGTGGGTCGAGACCCAGGCCGCCACCGCCTCGTCCACCTCGGCGGCCCTGGCGAGCCTGCGCTGCGGGTCGGAGAAGTCGGCGTCGGCCACCAGGTCGTCGCGGCCGATGGCGCGGAACACCCGCAGCGCCAGCGCGGGCGAGCTGCCGGACATGGCGAGCCAGCGGTCGTCCGAGGTGCGGTAGGTGTTGCGCGGCGCCGAGATGTCCCAGCGGTTCCCGGCCCGCTCGGGGATCAGCCCGAGCTGGTCGTAGGAGAGCAGGGTCTGCTCCAGCAGCCGGGCCAGCGGGTCGATGAGGTTGATGTCGATGAGCTGCCCCGGCCCGTCGTGCACGTCCCGGTGGTAGAGCGCCATCGCCACCGCGTAGGCCGCGTTCAGCGAGGCAACGCCGTCGGCCAGCATGAACGGCGGCAGCGTCGGCGGCCCGGCCGCCTCGCCGGTGAGGTGCGCGAACCCGCTCATGGCCTCGCCGAGCGTGCCGAAGCCGGGGCGCTCGCTCTTCGGGCCGGTGAGCCCGAAGCCGGTGATGTGCAGCATGATGATCTTCGGGTTCTCCGCGCGCAGGCTCTCGTAGTCGAGCCCCCAGCGCTCCAGCGTGCGCACCCTGGTGTTCGCGACCACCACGTCGGCGTGTCTGGCCAGCTGCCGCAGCAGCGCCTGCCCCTCGGCCACCCGCAGGTCGAGGGTGACCGACTTCTTGTTCCGCGACACCGACTTCCACATGAGCCCGACGCCGTCGCGCTGGTGCCCCCACGAGCGGATCGGGTCGCCGCCCTTCGGCTGCTCCACCTTGATCACCTCGGCGCCGAATTCGCCCAGGTAGGTGGCGGCCAGCGGCGCCGCGGCCAGCGTGGCCATGTCGAGTACCCGGATGCCGTCCAGCATGGGACGGCCCGCCGCGGTCATCTACGCGCTCGTTCCGGCGACCGAGCGGGACGAGTTCGGCACCGGCAGCCCGAGGTGCTCGCGCAGCGTGCTGCCCTCGTACTTGGTCCGGAAGAGCCCGGCGCGCTGCAGGTGCGGCACCACCATCCGGGTGACGTCCTCGAAGGCGCCCGGCATGTGTGTGGCGGCGAGCACGAAGCCGTCGCAGGCGTCGCCGTGGAACCACTCCGCCATCTGCTCGGCCACCTGCACGCCGGTGCCGACGAAGCGCGGCCCCTGCAGCAGCGTGGCCCGGTGCCCGGCCAGGTCGCGCAGCGTGACCGTGCGGCCGAGGTGCTCGCGCAGGTTCTGCACCAGGCCGCGGATGCCGGAGACCGAGGCGATCAGCTCGTCGGTGACCGGGTCGTCGATGCCGTGCTTCGAGAAGTCGTAGTTCATCAGCTCCGAGAGCAGCGTGAGCGAGGCCATCGGGTGCACCAGCTCGTGCAGCAGCATCTCCTCGCGCTCGCGGGCGTGCGACTCCGTCTCGCCGACCACGGCGTAGGCCATGGGACAGATCTTGACCGAGCGCGGGTCCCGCCCGGCCGCGTCGATCCGCGCCTTCTGGTCGGCGTAGTGCGACTTGGCGACATCCAGCCCGGGGTCGCCGGTGAAGATCAGCTCGGCCCAGCGCGAGGCGAACTCGCGGCCGCGCCCCGACGAGCCGGCCTGGATCACCACCGGGCGCCCCTGCGGGGTGCGCGGCACGGTGAGCGGGCCGCGGGCGGAGAAGAAGCGGCCGCTGTGGTTCAGCTCGTGCACCTTGGCCGGGTCGGCGAAGTCGCCGGTGCGGTCGTGCAGCAGCGCGCCCTCCTCCCAGGTGTCCCAGAGCCCGGCGACCACCTCGAGGAACTCGTCGGCGCGGTCGTAGCGCTCGTCGTGGCCGAGGTGCGCGTCGACGCCGAAGTTCTGCGCCTCGCTGTCGTTCACCGAGGTCACCACGTTCCAGGCGGCCCGGCCGCCGGAGAGGTGGTCCAGCGTGGCGAAGGTGCGGGCCACGTGGAACGGCGGGTAGTAGGTGGTGGAGTAGGTGGCGCCGAGCCCGATCTTCGAGGTGGCCTGGGCCAGCACGCCGAGCACGACGCTCAGGTCCAGCTTCACCGGGCGGGCGCCGTAGCGCACCGCCTCGGCCACCGAGCCGCCGTAGATGCCGGGCATGGCCAGCCGGTCGTCGAAGAACATGAGGTCGAAGCAGCCTTCCTCGAGCTGCCTGCCGACCTTGGCGTAGTAGGACGCGTCCAGGTATCCGTGCTCGGTGGCCGGGTGCCGCCACGACCCCGAGTAGACCGAGGTACTGCCCGCCTGCATGAATGCGACCAGCGTCATCCGGTCGTCTCGTCGTGTCGTCATGCAGGGAATTTAACATCTGATATATCAGATGCCAACCCTTACATGCGTTCGTTGCTAGACTCCGGCACATGGCAGGAAGCGTCGACATCGCGGGCACCGTGCGGGAACGGGCGGCACGGGAACTGCGTGACCGCATCCTCACCGGGGCCATGGCACCGGGGTCGCGCATCGACCTGGACGCCATCACCGAGGAGTTCGCCACCTCCCGCACGCCCGTGCGCGAGGCGCTGCTGGAGCTCTCCTTCGAGGGGCTGGTCCGGGTGGCGCCGCGCAGCGGGATCACCGTGATCGGGATCGGCGCGGACGACGTGCGGGACAGCTTCACCCTGCTCGGCGTGCTCACCGGCCAGGCGGCGGCCTGGGCCGCCGAGCGCAGCACCGACGCCGAGCTGACCCGGCTGCGCGAACTCGCCGCCGCGGTGGCGGCGCGCTCCGGCGACGACGGCATCGGCGAGGCGAACTGGAAGTTCCACCAGGCCATCCACCGGGCCGCGCACTCCCCCCGGCTGCTCACCCAGATCAAGCAGGCGTCCCGGGTGGTGCCGACCAACTTCCTGCGGCTCTTCCCCGATCACGAGAAGCACTCGCTGCACGAGCACGACGAACTGCTCGACGCGCTGGAGGCGCGGGACGCCGACGCCGCGCGGCGGATCGCCGAGCGGCACGTGCTGGAGGCGGGGATCTCGCTGGCGGCGTGGCTGGAGAACGTGGCCGCCGACGGCTGAACGCGGCAGGCCGGCGTCAGGCAGCGGGGGCCTGCAGGATGCCGAGCACCCGCTTGGCGGCGGCGTTGAAGCGGCCCAGGTTGACCGTCGGCGCGCTGGTGACCACCAGGAGCAGCGACGAGCTGAGCGGGAAGACCCCGACGCAGCCGCGATCGGCCTCGAAGACCGCGGATTGCAGCCTGCCCTGGGTCACCAGGTTGGTGAAGTGGTCACCGATGCCGATGGCCGCGGCGGCCATGGCCGAGCTGCGCATGGCGATCGAGTCACCGTCCGCCATCGTCCCCGAGACATCGTCGGCGGCGATGACGAGCCCGTCCCGGCTGGTCATCACGGCGTGCTCGACGTCGGCGATCTCCTCGCAGGCGCGCTGCAGCAGCACTCCGACGGCACGGGGGTCGCCGAGGGCGATCGCGTGCCGGTCGAACGCCCGGCTCACAGCCGGATCGCCTGCTCGATCCGGCGCAGCTGGTGGCGGGCCAGCGCCAGATTGCCGCGCGCCTTGTCCAGCGCGAGGTAGAGGAAGAGCTCCTCGCCGTCGTTCCGGATCAGCGGCATGATCAGGTGGTACTGCGCCCCGAGGGTGACCAGGATGTCCTGGACGCTGTCGCCGAGCTGCAGCGCCTCGACCGCGCGCAGCTTGGCGCGTAGCACCTCGGTGTTCAGCGCGCCCGCCATCTCCAGGTCGAAGAGCTGGTTACCGCCCTGCTTACCCAGCAGCATCCCGCTGCGCATATCGACGAGGGCGATGCCGATGGCGCCGTCCACGCTCATGCCGTCCCGCAGGGCGTCGTCGAGCTTCATATCTGGTGCACTCCTGAATCCCTGCGCCCGCGTCATCTCCGGCCGCCGATGGGACATTCTCGGTACCGCCCGGAAGGCGCGCTCGTCATCGATCATGGCTATGAACGCGTCTCCAGGTCGGCGTCATGTTTTGTGGCAGAAACTCGGAAAACCGGTCGGTTCTCGTGAGCAGCGACAGCTTAGCAACGTCCCTCAGGTTGGTCGATAGCCCAAAAACTTGACGTACGGTCTGAAATATGTCCTTTTAATTAGTTCGGAGCCCGTGATGCCGGGGTCATCCCGCAACCGTGCCAACCCGCCTACCTGGGGGTTCATCGGCGCAGGTCAATCGGTTTTCGAAAATTGCGAAGACGGTGAATCTCGGCGCAGAACGTGACGCCGATCACAAAGCTCAGCGGCGTAGCACGCGGCGAGCCAGCCAGTTGCCGAAAAATTGGATGCCCTGCACCCCGGCGATGATGAGCAGGGTGGCGACCAGCGTCACTTCCCAGTCGAACCGCTGATATCCCTGCACCAGCGCGAAATCGCCGAGCCCGCCGCCGCCGACGGTGCCCGCCATGGCCGACATGTCCACGATGGCGATCACCACGAAGGTGTAGCCGAGCACGAGCGGGCCGAGCGCCTCCGGGATGAGCAGCGTCAGGATGATCCGCAGCGGCCCGGCGCCGACCGCCCGCGCCGCCTCGATGACGCCGGGGTCGACGGTGACCAGGTTCTGCTCCACGATCCGCGCGATCCCGAAGGAGGCGGCGACGATCATCACGAAGGCGGCCGCGTCGGTGCCGATGGTGGTCCCGACCACCTGCAGCGTCACCGGGCCGAGCGCGGCGAGCAGGATGATGAACGGGATCGGCCGCACCACGTTCACCAGCACGTTCAGCAGCCAGTGCAGCGGCGCGTTGGCGAGCAGCCCGCCCCGGCGCGTGGTGTAGAGCGCGGTGCCGAGCACCAGCCCGATCAGCCCGCCCACCACGAAGGTGATCAGCACCAGGTAGACGGTGGTGCCGATGGCCTCGGTGAGCAGCGGCCGCAGCCGCTCCCAGTCGGTCTCCATGGTGTCCCTAGCGTCGTCCGAGTTCGGCGATCACCGATTCGACGGCCGGGTCGGGGCCGTCCAGTGCCAGCGTGATGCTGCCGAAGGTCTTGTCCTGCAACGTCCCGACCCCGCCGTAGACCACCTCGAACCGGACCCCGGCCCGGACGGCGGCGGCCAGCGCCTCCCCCACCCCGCGCCCGTCGTCCACGTCGACGGTGACCAGCCTGCCCGGGTGCCGCGCACCGAGGGTGCGCAGCTCGCCGTCGCCGGGGCGGTTGTGCAGCACGGTCTGCACGAATGCCCGCGCGGGCGCCGAGCGCGGTGCCGCGAAGACGTCGAAGGTGCGCGCCAGCTCGACGATCCGGCCCTCGGCGAGCACCGCGACCCGGTCGGCGACCGCGCGGATGACGTCCATCTCGTGCGTGATCACCACGATGGTGACGCCGAGCTCGGCGTTGATGGTGCGCAACAGCTTCAGCACCTCCCGGGTGGTCTCCGGGTCCAGCGCGGAGGTGGCCTCGTCGGCGAGCAGCAGCGCGGGCGAGGTGGCCAGTGCCCTGGCGATCCCGACGCGCTGCTTCTGCCCGCCGGAGAGCTGGTCCGGGTAGCTCTTGGCCTTCTCCGCGAGCCCGACGAACTCCAGCAGCTCGGCCACCCGCGCCTTGCGCTTCGCGCGCGGCCAGCCGGCCACCTTCAGCGGGTACTCGACATTGCCCGCCGCGGTGCGCGAGCGGAAGAGGTTGAACTGCTGGAAGATCATCCCGATATCGCGGCGCAGCCTGCGCACCTCGGCCTCGGCGACGCCGGTGATCGGGGTGCCCGCGATCTCGATGGTGCCGCTCGTCGGCTTCTCCAGGCCGTTCACCAGCCGCACCAGCGTGCTCTTGCCCGCGCCGGAGTAGCCGATCACGCCGAAGATCTCGCCGCGCTCGATGCGCAGGTCGATATCGGTCAGCGCGGCGTGCTCCCGCTTGCCCGCGCGGAAGACCTTGCCGACCCTGCGGAATTCGACGGCGGGTGGCTGCTCGCTCACTTCCCGTCGCGGATGGTCTGCTGCACCCGCGTCAGGATCTGCTGCAGCGCGGGGCCGTCCCGCCTGACCTCGACCGAGGTGCCCTTGGACGACTCGGTGAGTGCCTGCTGCACCTCGGGGTCGTGCCAGATCTCGACCAGCTTCAGGTACTTCTCGTTGTCCCTGTCCTCGGCCCTGGTCACGAAGGTGTTGATGTACGGCTCGGCGCCGGGGCTGTTCGGGTCGTCCTTGGCGAGCGCGGACTTCGGGTCGACGCCGGAGCGCTCCAGGAAGGTGTTGTTGATGATCGAGCCGTCCACCGAGGCCAGCGAGAGCGCGGTCTGCGCGGCGTCCACCGGGGTCACCTTCACCTTGGAGGCGTTGCGGTCGACGTCGGCGATGGAGGGCGCCCTGGTGTCCGAGGCGAGCTTGACCAGCCCGGCGGCCTGCAGCACGAAGAGCGCGCGGGCCTGGTTGGACGGGTCGTTCGGGATGGCGACCTCGCCGCCCTGCGGGATGTCGCCGACCGCCTTGTGCTTCTTCGAGTACAGCCCGAGCGGGACGATCTGGGTGGCGCCGATCGGGGTCAGGTCGGCGTTGTTGGCGACGTTGTACTGGCCGAGGAACTGCAGGTGCTGGAAGAGGTTGACGTCGATCTGCTTCTGCGCCAGCGCGATATTGGGCTGCGAGTAGTCCGAGTAGTTCTGGATCTGCAGCGTGATGCCCTGGTCCTTCGCCTTCTGCTCGAAGACGTCCCAGGCCTTGTCGCTCTCGGTGGTGCCGATCCGCACCACGTCGCCGGAGCCGTCGGCGCCGCCGCCGCACGCGGTGAGGGTGAAGGCCGTGGCCACCGCCAGGGCGGGGATCGTCAGTGCCCGGAGGATTCGCAACGCATGCTCCCAATCGTTCGTGCGGACTACGCCTCCATGCAATCCGCGCGCCGGTGCCGCGGGCAACGGTTGGGATTGTGGCGAGCGAAAGCCTGGCGGCTACGCCGGAATCGCCGGTTTCCAGCCGAGCGCGGGGCCGACCAGCTCGACCGCGTCGTGCAGGATCTGCTCGTACTCGGCGCGGTGGAACTCGTAGGGCAGCTCCAGGCGCAGCTCGGTGGTCTCGGCCAGTACCGGGTCGGCCGCCAGCCGCTGCACGATCTCCTCGGCCGGGCCGACCAGGTCGGGGGCGAAGAGCACCCGGCGCTCGCCCTGCGGGCCGAGCGTGCGCTCGTGCCTGGACTCGGCGTAGCGCCGATACCGTTCGCGGGTGGCGCGATCCGCACCGTCGGTCGGCACGATCACCCGGCCCACCGCGACCCGGCCCGGCCGCGCCTGGTCGATCCGCTCCCGGTAGGCGGCGATGAGCGCGAGCTGGCTCGTACCGAAGTCGTCGCTCTGCTCGCCGAGCACGATATTGCCGGTGAGCAGGTTCAGCCCGTGCTCGCCGGCCCAGCGCACCGAGCGGCCGCTGGAGCCGCCGTACCAGAGCCGGTCGATCAGCCCGGGATCGTGCGGTTGCAGCCGCGGCCGCTGGGTGTTGCCCGGTGAGTGGATGACGGTGTCCGGCCCGCCCAGGTACCCGCCGCGCAGGTTCTCGACGAGCCGCTCGATCCGGGTGTGCGAGAGGTCGTACGAGCGCCAGTCACCGTCGAAGACCAGGTCGCCGAGGAGCTCCGCGTGCGGCGGGGTGCCCGCGCTGAACCCCGGCTGCAACCGGCCGCGGGAGAGCACGTCGGCCAGCGCCAGATCCTCGGCCAGCCGGAACGGGCTCTCGTAGCCGATCGGGATCACCGCCGAGCCCAGCTCGATCCGCTTCGTGCGCTGCGCCGCCGCGGCCAGGAAGACCGCCGCCGAGCCGACCCCGTGCTCCAGGTGCCGCTGCCGGATCCAGCCGCCGTCGAAGCCGAGCCGCTCGCCGTACTCGAAGAGCTGGAGCGTGTCCTCCAGCCCGGTGTAGGGGTCGTCGTCGGCGAAGTTGCCCGGCGTGAGGAAGGCGAGGGTCGCGATACGAGGTGCCACCCTGCCAGGCAACCCGCCGGAGGCGGCGCGCGCCACCCTTGCGTTCGGCCGGAACGCAACCCTTCCCCGCGCGGCTGACCGGGCGTCCACGAATGTCCGCCGAACGAGTGACGACCGCGAGCGCGGTTGCGCCTACGATGCTGGGCGGACGAAGCATTCGAAATGGGAGGTTCGGGGCGATGGACGGCGGCAATTCGGCGCTGCACCTGGCGGCCGCCGGTGGCGACGGTGCCGCGCTCGGCACGCTGCTCGACCAGGTGAAACCCTTCGTGACCAGGTACTGCCGGGCCCGGCTCGGCACCGATCCCGCGGACGCCGTCGCCACCGGAATCTGCGCCGAGCTGCTCACCGCGCTGCCCCGGTTCGCCGAATCCGGCGGCTCCTTCCTCGCCTTCGCCTACCGGATGACCTCGCGCACCGTCGCCGACGTACTGCGCCGCCGCGGTACGCGCAGCCCGGAACCCCTAGGGGAACTCCCGGAATCGCAGCGCGAGGTGCTCGTGCTGCGGCTGGTGCTCGGGCTCTCCGCCGACGAGACCGCCAGCGCGCTGCACACCACCATCGGCGCGGTCCGGGTCACCCAGCATCGGGCGCTGGACACGCTCCGGACCACGCTGGCGGCCTGAGCCGCCTCAGCGCCGCTCGAACGGGATCTGCTCGCCCGCCTCCACCGCGACCGCGAGCCGATTGCGCGCGGGCGGTAGCGGGCAGGTCGCCAGGTCGGTGTAGGCGCAGGGAAGGTTGGCGGCCCGGTTGAAGTCGAGCACGACGCTGCCGTCGGCGGCGGGTGCGGGCACCTGCAGCGCCCGGTTCGCCGCGTAGGTGGTGACGCCCGAGGTGGCGTCGGTGAAGAGCACCGTCAGCGAGCCGGGCGCTTTGCCGGGGAAGGCCGTGAGCCGCTGCTCCGCGCCCGCCAGCTCGAAGGTGATCTCGCCGGGTGCGTCGTAGACGTGCTCCAGCCCCTCCACCGAGGCGCCGACGGTGGTCGGCTCCGGCTCGGCGAAGGCCCGGTACTGCCCGGTGACCACCCACTCCCGGCTCGGCGGGTAGGCCGGGGTGCCGCGGAAGGCGGTGCGCAGGGCATTGCCCGGGTGCCTCGGCCGCACGATGTCGAAGCCACCGCGCTTGGCCACCTCGATCACCGCGTCGCCCCAGACCGCGTTCACCCCGCCGCGCTCCGGGATCGGTGCGAACCGGTACGTCCCGGTCACCGGCTCGCCCTCGATCACCAGCTCCTCGCCCGCGTCGAGCACGACGGTGACGCCGTCCGGCCCCGCCGACCACGCACCGGGCGCGTCGTCGAACCGCTCCGGCTCCGGGCCGAGCCAGTGCAGCGCGGTGATCGCCAGGAACCCGTGCGGGTCGGCCAGCCGCGCCTCCTGCCCGCGGTGCCACTCCGCCCAGTCCGCTTCGAATGCCGTCCCGATCGCCGACGTCGTCATTTCCGCTCCTCGCGCTCGCCGGGCAAAGAATCATCGTCGCAGCGCGCGGGGACGGCGGCCGAGGGTTGGGCTCAGCGGGAACCGAACTCGGGCGGCTGGAAGGCGCGGACCGGGGGCGGGGCGCCGTCGAACTTCTCGACCTGGACCAGGCAGCTGTTCGGTGACGGCCCCTGGGCCAGCGGGCTGGTGCCGATGTCGGGGGTGACGACATTCGGGTTGCCGTGCCGCTCCAGGCCGAGCTCGTCGTCCGGGTCGTACCAGGCGCCGGTGGCGATCTGGGCGACGCCGGGGAGCAGGGCGTCGGAGGTGGCGACGCCGGCCAGGAAGGCGCCGCGGTCGTTGAAGACGCGGGCGAGGTCGCCGTCGCGGAGGCCGCGGGCGGCGGCGTCGGCGGGGTGCAGGCGCAGCGGCTCGCGGTCGGCGATCTTGGCGTCGCGGCTGGTGGCGCCGTTGTCGAGCTGGCTGTGCAGGCGGGTGGCAGGCTGGTTGGAGAGCAGGTGCAGCGGAAAGCGTTCGGCGCGGGGGTCGCCGAGCCATTCGCGGTCCGGGTACCAGGCGGGGTGGCCGAGGAGGTCGCCGGCCTCGGCGATGGTCTGCGAGTAGATCTCGATCCGGCCGGAGGGGGTGCGCAGCGGGTGCCGCTCCGGGGCGGCACGGAAGCGTTCGAGGTCGTGTTCGCGCTCGGGGAGCAGGGGGCGCAGGTCGAGCGGCGGGCCGGCGCGGAAGGCGCGGTAGGCGGGGAGTTCGACGCCTACCGCCGCGGCGTCGGATCGGGTTGTCTCCCAGACGTGTTCGACCCACTCGGCGGTCGAGCGCCGCTCGGTGAAGGCGGCGCCGAAGCCGAGCCGCTCGGCCAGCGCGGCCAGGACGGCGTGGTCGTCGCGGGCCTCGCCGTACGGCTCGAAGACGCGGTGCATGGGGGTGAGCCAGTGGTCGCTGCTGCTGCCGGCGAAATCCTCGCGCTCCAGGGCGGTGGTGACCGGGAAGACGATGTCGGCGTGTCTGGCGGTGGCGGTCCAGCTGTGCTCGTTGACGATCACCGTGCCGGGGCGGGTCCAGGCGCGGCGCAGCCGGTTCAGGTCCTGGTGATGGTGGAAGGGGTTGCCGCCGGCCCAGTAGACGAGGTCGATCTGCGGGTAGACGCGGTCGGCGCCGTTGTAGCGGTAGGGCTCGCCGGGGCGCTCGAGCAGCTCGGCGATCCGGGAGACCGGGACGGCGTCCGAGACCGGGTTCGGGCCCTGCGGGATGGTGCCGATCCGGAACGGCGGCACCCGGCGCTGCAACGTGGTCCCCTTGCCGACGCCGGACCCCATCTGCACGCCGCCGCCGGGCAGCCCGATGTACCCGAGCGCGGCGGCGAGCGCCCACGCGGCCCAGTACGGCTGCTCGCCGTACCTGGCGCGCTGCACCGCGTAGGAGAGGCCGATCAGGCTGCGTCCGGAGGCGAGTTTCCTTGCCAGCGCGCGGATCTCGGCCGCGGGGACGCCGGAGAGCCCGGCCGCCCACTCCGGCGTCTTCGGCACGCCGTCGCCGCCGCGGACATAGCGCGCGAACTCGTCGAAGCCGACAGTGTAGCGGGCCAGGAAATCGTCGTCCTGCCAGTTCTCGGCAAGCACCGTGTGCACCAGCGCGAGCAGCACCGGGACGTCGGCGTTCGGGCGGCAGGGCAGCCAGCGGGCGCCGACCGCGGCGTCCACGTCGTCCCGGAGCGGGCCGACGTGCACGATCTCCACCCCGGCCGCGCTCAGCTCGGCCAGGTGCCCGCGGTCGTCGTGCGCGCCGATGCCGCCCGGGTTCACCTGGGTGTTGCGGCTCGGCGCGCCGCCGAAGAGGACCAGGCAGCGGCAGTGCTCGGCCACCTCGGCGGTGGTCGGCGCCTGCTTGCCCGCGTAGTAGGCGTTCAGCCCGATGATGTGCGGCACGATCACCTCGGCCGCGGCGAAGGAGTAGGTGTCGACCGAGTCGGTGTAGCCGCCCGCCAGCCGCAGGAAGCGGTGCAGCTGGCCCTGCGCGTGGTGGAAGCGGCCCGCGCTGGCCCAGCCGTACGAGCCGCCGTAGATCGCGCTGTTGCCGTGCGCGGCGATGGTGTCGCGCAGGGCGCCTGCCGCGAGGTCGAGCGCCTCGTCCCAGCCGACCTCGACGAACGGCTCGCGGCCGCGGCCGGAGCGGTCCCGGTCGCGCAGGTAGCCGCGGCGCACCGCGGGCCGGGCGATCCGCACGCCCGGATCCCGCGCGGCGGCGAGCGACCGGCCGATCGGCGACGGTTCGGGGTCACCGGCGGCGGGCCGCACCGCGATGCTGCCGTCCGGCGCGGCGCCGACCAGGTAGTTCCCCCAGTGCGTCGCGGTGAGCCGCGGCTCCGACATGTGCTCCCCCTCGGGTTACGGCGAAACCCAGAGGTTACCGGCGCTCAGGGCAGGACCAGGCAGGTGATCCCCAGGTCGATGCCGGTACCGACCTCGACCCGCACCGATCGCTCGCCGCCGATCTGCACGGCGTGCAGGGTGTGCGCACCGCGCTCCTGCGGGGTCCAGATCGCGGTGGCGATCCCGCTCGGCCCGACCGGGATGGCCCACGGCGGGTCGAACGAGCCGCGCTGGCTGTCGTAGAAGCTCACGTACTCGCCGGGCGCCGCGTTCGCGGTGACGGTGTAGGCGCAGCCGGTGCCGTACGGGGACGAGCTGCCGCTGGAGATTCCCGGTTCCACGGTGATGCCGGTGATCTCCGCTCCCGCGGGTGCGGCCGCGATCGCCAATACCGCCGCCACCGCTACCCCGGTCGTGCACAGTGCCCTCATTGCTGTCCCTTCCGTCGCGCTCTCCCCCAGGGTGCCCGCGCACACCCCCACCCGAAACGCCGCTACCCCAACCGGACCGGAACGTGCGTCCAGCCCGCGACGCTGGTCTCCCGCGACCGGCGCAGACCACTCGGGTCGACGGAGAACGCGGGCATGGCGTCGAGCATGGCGTCCAGCCCGATCCGCCCCTCCAGCCGGGCCAGCGCGGCGCCGAGGCAGCGGTGGATGCCGTAGCCGAAGCCGAGGTTGTTGCCGCTGAACGCGCGGGTGATGTCGAAGCGCTCGGCCTCCGGGATCGAGCGCGGGTCCCTGGTCGCCGCGGCCAGCAGCATCAATACGGGGCTGTGCGCCGGGATCGTGCGGCCGTGCAGTTCGACGTCGCGCAGCGTGTAGCGCACGTCGTACTGCACCGGCCCCTCGTACCGCAGCACCTCCTCGAAGGCGCCCGCCAGCAGCGAGCGGTCCGCGCGCAGCGCCAGCCACTGCTCGGGGTGCGCGCCGAAGAGCACCGCCGCGCTGCCGAGCAGTTTGGCGACGGTCTCCGCGCCCGCCCCGGCGAGCAGCGAGATGAAGCCGAGGATCTCGCGGTCGGTGAGCCGGGTGGCGGCGCCGTCCTCGCGATCCACCTCGACCTCGATCAACCTGCTGATCATGTCGTCGAGCGGCCGCGCCCTGCGCTCGGCGATCAGCGCGGCGTAGTACCCGGTGCTGGCCTGCGCCGCCGCCCGCCCCGCCTCGCTCATCCCCATCTGCCCCGGCTCGCGCTCCAGCGGGGTCGCCAGCCACTGCCGCAGCTGCTGCCTGTCCTCCGGCGGCACCCCGAGCATGGTGGTGATCACCTCGATCGGGAAGAGGTTCGAGTAGTCGGCCACCACGTCGAAGGAATCCCCGCGCAACCGCTCGGCGAAGGCGCGCACGGTCTCCCGGATCATGGGTTCGAGTCCCGTGATGGCGCGCGGCGTGAAGACCGCGCTGACCAGCTTGCGCATCCGGGTGTGCTCCGGCGGGTCTATCATGATGATCATGGGAATCCGCTGCTCCGGCGGCTCGGGGGCGAGCACCTGCTCCAGGGTGACCCCGCGGCCCGAGGAGAAGGTGTCGAAGTCCTTCATCCCCGGGACCACGTCGGCGTAGCGGGAGAGCGCCCAGAAGCCGTAGCGGGCACTGTGATAGACCGGCGCGTCGTCGCGCAGCCGGCGGTAGACGGCCTGCGGGTCGTCGTGGAATTCGGCGGAGAAGGGATCGAAATCGATGGCGTCGTCGGCAACGAGCGAGTGATTCATGGCATACCTCTTGTCTATCCGGCCGTCGCCAGGATTACACTTCTTACAGAATCCGTAAAGGTTGTAAAGTGCCCTCGATTTCCTCCGCCGACCACGGCACCCGTACCCGCATCCTCCGGGCAACCTTCGAGGTGCTCGCCCGCAAGGGCCACGGCAAGCTGAGCCTCTCCGAGGTCGCCGTGCAGGCCAAGGTCTCGCGCCCGACGCTGTACCGCTTCTTCGCCTCCAAGGCCGAGCTGCTCGCCGCCTTCGGCGCCTACGAGACGGCGAATATCGAGGCCGGGCTGCGCGCCGTCACCGAGGGGCTGGAAGGGCATGCCCGGCTGGACGCGGTGCTGCGCTACATGGTCGAGCACCAGGGGTCGTACTCGCTGAGCCGCGTGGTCGACATCGAGCCGGACTACGTGCTCGTCCAGCTGGAACGGGTCATCCCGATCATGCGGCGGCTGCTCGAACCGGCTGTCACGCAGGGCGATCCGCGCGTCGTCGCGGGCACGCTGGTCCGGGTGGCGGTCGCGCACTACCTGGTCGGCGGGGACGACCGGGCTGAGTTCCTGGCGCAGCTGCGGCAGGCGGCGGGCATCGCCGCGCCCTGACCCCGCCTATCGGCCGATCGAAAGCGGGAATGCAGCGGCTCGGCGCCGCCCGCGGTTCACCCGCCGCTGGTCGAATGGGGTGGCATCGTCCGCGACGAAGGAAGAGGCCATGACCAGCACCGATACCCACGCCGGTGAGACCGTCGGCAAGCGCGTGCACGAGTTGACCACGATCTTCGAGCGGGGGCTGACCGAGAATCTCGGCGTCGGCGCGTCGCTCGGCATCCGGCTGGAGACGGCGGGCGAGGGGTACACCCGCTACTACCTCGACCCGAACCCGGCCACCATCAACGCCATGTTCACGGTGCACGGCGGCGTGCTCGCCACGCTCATGGACACCGCCATGGGCAGCGCGGTCTTCACCAAGCTCGGCGACGGCGTCGCCTACACCACGCTGGAGCTCAAGCTGAACTTCATCCGCTCGGTGACGCTGGACGGGTCGCGGCTCACCTGCGAGGCGAATGCCGTGCACCTCGGGCGCCGCACCGCGACCGCGGAGGGCAAGATCACCGACGCCGCGGGCAAGCTGATCGCGCACGGCAGCACCACGATCCTGGTCCTGCAGCCGGAGGGGTGACCCGACGCCGACGGCCCCCGCCCGGAAGGGGCGGGGGCCGTCTGCTTCTGAAAGATCAGGCCACGGTGCGGCATTCGGCGATGAAGCGCGCCAGTTCGTCCACCCGATCGGTCCTGGCGTCCACCGCGCGGTCGATCACCCTGATCAGGTGCTCGTACGCCTCGGTGTGGTCGTAGGACGCCACGTCCGCGATCTCCAGCGCCCAGCGCCAGTATCCGCGCATCGTATCCGCCAGCGGCATGCGGAAATTGGCGATCACGTCGCGCAGCGGGTCGACCACGTCGTCGCCGTGCACGCGCAGGTAGCGGCTCACCACGTCCGCCATGAAGCTGAAGTGCCGCGCCTCGTCGCGGGCCAGCCTGCCGAGCACGGCGGCCAGCACCGGCTCGTCGACCACGTCGCGCAGGTGCTGGTAGTACATCTGCGTCGCCTTCTCCTGCACCAGGGCGTAGGCGAAGAACTGCACCGGGTGGTCGTAGGGCAGGCCGAAGGGTTTCCGCCCCTCGATCGCGAGTTCGTCGCGCAGGGCGCCGCGCTCGGCGATGCCGGCGGCGTCCTGGTAGCGGGCGAGCGCCCTGGCGTGCGTGTCCTCCTCCAGTGCCCAGCGCACGGTGAAGTGGTAGAGCTCGCGGTTGTGCGTGAAGGTGGCGAGGTCGACGGTGTCGTCCACCGGGAAGTGCCGATGGTAGACGTCGAAGTAGCCGGGCAGGTGGTCCTCGATCAGGGTGACGAAGCGGACCGCGGAGCGCTGCCCGCCGGTGAGCCGGTCCGCGTCGGCGCGGGCCCAGTCGAAGGCGGTCTCCACGTCCCAGGCGCGGGCGGCGGGCGAGGCGGCGAGGAAGCCGTCCACCGCCGCCGCCACCTCGGTGACCGGGATGAGCGCCGTCATCGGGCGTTCCGGCAGGTCAGGGCGTAGTGCTTGGTGGTGTAGCCCCACCCGGCGTTGGCGATCTCCAGGTAGTGCCGCAGCTGGGCGGCGAGGCCGGGGCGGTGTGCGTCGATGCGCTCGGCGGCCGCGTCCACGTTGCCGATCCAGTCCTCGATGGTGCGGTGGTAGTGCGCGGTGAGGTCGTCGACGGCGGTGATCGAGAAGCCGGCGTTCTCGGCGGCGGTGAGCAGGTCGGAGAGCGGGCGCAGGTCGCCCCAGCCGAAGATGTCCGCGCGCACGAACTCGGTGCCTG
This sequence comes from Nocardia sp. NPDC057227, assembly GCF_042669725.1. NCBI lineage: Bacteria > Bacillati > Actinomycetota > Actinomycetes > Mycobacteriales > Nocardiaceae > Nocardia > Nocardia sp. NPDC057227. The sequence goes on from NZ_JBHUXA010000007.1 coordinate 254,832, forward strand.
CCCTGGTGTCGAAGGCATCGCGGGCGGCGGCGTTGCGGAAACAGCTCTCCGAGACATAGAGCGAACCACCGCGGCGCAGTACCGTTTTCGCGCGGCGGAAGACGGCGTCCAGGTCCGGCATGTGCACGATCGAGCCGAGCAGCGTCACCGCGTCGAAGCTCTTCGCGGGCAGGTCGAGCTGCTCGAAGTGCCCGACCCGGGTGTGCACCCGGTCGGCGACGCCGCGCGCGGCGGCCTGCTCGGCGATGTACCCGTGCTGGCGCGGCGCCGGGCTGATCCCCGTTGTCGCACAGCCGAATTCCGCCGCCATGAACAGGATCAGCGACCCCCACCCGCAGCCGACGTCGAGCAGTCGCTCCCCGCCGGTGAGCCCGAGCCGGTCCGCCACGAACCGCAGCTTGGTGCGCTGCGCCTGCTCGAGCGTGTCGGACTCCGACTCGTACAGCGCCGAGCTGTACTTGCGCAGCGGGTCGAGGAACTGCCCGAAGATGTCCGGGTCGAGGTCGTAGTGCTGATTGGTATCGGCGGTGACGGTCACGCGGCTTCCTCACGCAGGGCGCGGTCCACCACGGTCACGACGTCGTCCAGGCTGGAGAGGCCGAAGACCTCCTCGTCCTCCATCTCGATGTCGAAGGCGCGCTCGATCTTGGCGACCATGCGCAGCACCCGCACCGAGTCGACGCCCTCCATGCCGCGCAGGTCGGCGTCGGGGCGCAGCTCGGTGCCGGGGATCCCGGTCTCGGCGGTGGCGATCTCGGTGACGGTACGCAGGATGTCGGCGGTGCTGGTCATGGCTGGACTCCGTTCGCGAGGGCGGTGGCGAGCAGGGCGACCTCGTCGTCGCCGAGGGTGAGCTGGTGCCGCACGGCGGCCAGCTCGAAGGGCTGGTAGCTGGCGGTCGAGGTGGCGCAGACCGCGCCGTCGGCGTCCCGCACCTCGGCCGATGCCCGGATCGGGCCGGGCGCGGTCGCGGCGAGCGACGCGACGCAGTGGTAGTCGCGGTCGATCAGCAGCGGGGTGAGGAAGCGGGTCCGCTGGCTGACGGTGAAGGCAGGCCGCTGCCCGGCGAGCACGATGAGGTTGCCCATCAGCTCGTCCGCGATCACCCCGATCATGCCGCCGTGCACCACGCCGGGGTACGACTCGAAGGCGCGGCCGAGCCGGAAGTCGGTGCGCAGCCCCTCCGGGTCCGGGGTGAAGCGCAGCCGCAGCCCGCCCGCGTTGTGCGGGGAGCAGCCGAAGCAGTGGTAGTCCGGGATCACCGACCACGGGACCCGCACGGTGCCTGCCACGATCAGGCGATCACGTCGGCGAGCGCGCGGCGTACCCGCGCGTTGCTGGAGAGATCCAGCCCGGTCAGGTTTCCGAAGGTGCGGCGGATCTTGTCGTGCAGCACGTCCAGCTCGCCCTCGGCGGCCACCTGCTCCAGGAACAGGTCGAAGCCGGTGTCGATGGTCTCGTGCTCGCCGAGCTCGCTGATGCCCGCCTTGAAGGTGCTGACCGGGTGCTTGATCTTCGCCTCCGAGCTGTAGACGTAGAGCGTCTCCAGCACCGACGGCAGCTCCTCCGGCTTCTTCTTCAGCCGCTCGGTGGTGTAGTGGATGAACTCGCGGGCGTGCCCGGCCTCGTCCCGGCTCGCGCTGAGCAGCAGCCCCTTCAGCACCGGCTCCCGCACCCACGCCGCCACCGCGCGGTAGATGTGGTTCACCGTGAGCTCGGAGATGATGTTGGTGGCGAGCGTCGCCGACGGCGTGGTACCCGGCGCGTAGGGCTCGCGCATGGCGTCGACCGCCTCGGCGTCGACCGCCTCGCCCACCGCGTCCAGCCAGGCCCGGAAGGCGTAGTGGTGCTGCACCTCCTGGAAGCCCCAGACCACGGCGAAGGTGGAGAAGTCGTAGTCGTCGACGAACTCGTTCATGAAGCCGTGCACGGCCGCGATGACATTGGACTCGCCCATGGTCGCGCTCTTGGCCAGGGTCACGTACTCGGGCTCGACCAGGTCGAGGTCGACGGCGCCGAGGTCGAGGTCGGCGAGGCGCCAGTGCAGGCGCTCGTAGTGGCGGAAGACGTCGTAGCTGTGCACGGGTGCTCCGATTCCGTTGGGTGGTTACTGTCCGACGAGCCGGCGGGCGGCCTGGCGCTGCAGCTTGCCGCTGCTGGTCCGCGGGATGCTGCGCGGCGCGACCAGGTGCACCTCGACCGCGGTGAGCCCGAGCTCCTCGCCGGTGGCCGCCCGGATCCGCTCGGCGAGCCGGTCGGCGGCGGTGCCGGTCAGCTCGGTCTCCGCGATCAGCGTGATGACGTCGGCGTCCGGCTCGGCGGCGGCGGTGCAGCGGCCCCGGTACAGCCCGGGCAGGCCGCGCACCGTGGCCTCGACGTCCTGCGCGTAGTAGTTGACGCCGCGCACGGTGATCATGTCCTTGCAGCGGCCGGTGACGAAGAGCTCGCCGGCGCGCAGGTAGCCGAGGTCGCCGGTGCGCAGCCAGCCGTCGGCGAAGAGCCCGGCCACGCTCGCCGGGTCGGCGGTCAGGTAGCCGTCGGTGACCGAGCCGCCCCGGATCAGGATCTCGCCGACCCCGCCGTCCGGCAGGTCGGCGCCGTCCAGGTCGACCACGCGCAGCCGCATGCCGTCCACCGGGGCGCCGACCCCGGCCACCGCCCGCGCGCTCGGCAGCTCCGGCGCCACCGGGAGCGCCACCGCGTCGTCGGCGAGCCAGGTGCGGTCCACCCATTCGAAGTGCGGGGGGCGGCCGAGCGGCGGGAAGGCGACGGCCAGCGTCGCCTCGGCCATGCCGTACACGCCGAACATGGTGGCGTCACCGAAACCCGCCGGCGCGAAACGCTTCCGGAAGGCGTCGACCACCTCGTAGGAGATCGGCTCGGAGCCGTTGAAGGCGATCCGCCAGCGGCTCAGGTCGTACCCGGTCACCTCCGCGGGCGGGACGGCGGCGAGCAGCGCCTCGTAGCCGAAGTTCGGCATGGCGGTGATGGTGCTGCCGGACTCGGCGAACTGGGCCAGCCAGCGCGCCGGGTCCTTCACGAAAGCGAGCGGCGACCACACGTGCGCCTGGATGCCGCGCAGGATCGCCGACAGCGTGCCGAACAACCCCATGTCGTGGAAGAGCGGCAGCCAGAACCCGCCGCGGTCGTCCAGATCCAGCGCGATTCCGGTGCGAATGGCGGCCAGCCCGGTCAGCACGTTCCGGTGCGTGAGCCGGACGCCCTTCGGGGTCGCGGTGCTACCCGAGGTGAATTGCACGACGGCGAGGTCGTCGGCGCCGATCGCGGGCAGCAGCGTTTCCGCGCTGTGGTCCTCGGCCGTCAATTCGCCGATATCGAGGAAATTCACGGTGGAATCACCGGCGAGCGCGGGCACCATCGCGGCGAAGCGGTGCGAGACCAGGACGGTGCGCATTCCGGCGGCAACGGTGATCGCGGAAAGTTTCCGCGGGAATGCGGCGGTCTGTTTCGCCCCGGCGGGCAGCGGCAGCGGGGTCGCGGCGCCGCCGGCGGCCGCCGCGGCGAAGAGCGCGACCAGGAATTCCGGCGCGTTCGGGCACAGGATGCCGACCGGCTCGCCGCGGGCGACGCCGTGCCTGACCAGCGCGGCGGCCAGCACGCCCGACCGGCGGTGCAGCTCGGCGTAGGGAACGGTCTCCGACACCGACCAGAAAGTCGCAGGCACCGCGGGAAACGCGGCCGCGATCTCGGCCAGCCTGCCGGGAAGTGTTTCCGCGGAATGCATGCGGGCAACGACACCAGCGCAGTGTGACGGCACCGCGAATGCACTGTGAACTACAGTGTTCGATAAACAGGGCCGATCGCCCGATCACGCTGCGCGATAACGAAGTTCGGCTATGGTGCGATAGAAGCGGCCGATCACCACCGCGGCCGGGCTCGCGAGTTCGCGACGATTGCACCGAAATTGTTCTCCGCATTCAGGAGTCACCGGTGAGTTCGGAACAATCCGCGGTACAAGAATTGTCGCCGGTACAGCTGGCGGTCATCGACAGCATCGCCCCGCACCTGCGGCACAACCCGTACGACAGCTACGCGGTGCTCCGCGCGGCCGGACCGTTCGTGTCCGGCCCGCACGAGACCCACCTGGTGACCACGCACCGCGAGGCGCAGACCATTCTGCAGGACCCGCGCTGGAGCCACGCCGAGGAGCCGCAGCTGCTGCACGGTGACAGCGATGTCGAGCTGCCCGGCTCGTTCCTCTGGATGGAGCCGCCGGAGCACACCCGGCTGCGCGGGCTGGTGAGCAAGGCGTTCACCGCGCGCACCGTGCACGGGCTGCGCGAACGGGCCGAGCGGCTGGTGCACGAGCTGTGCACCGCGGCGCTGGCCCGCGGCGAGGTCGACCTGCTGGACGCGCTCGCCTACCCGCTGCCGCTCACCCTGGTCTGCGAGCTGCTCGGGGTGCCCGCCGAGGCGCACGAGCACGTGCGCCGCATCTCCGCCGACATCGCCCGCGGCCTCGACCCCGACGTGCTGCTCTCCCCCGCCGAGCTCGCCGCCCGCAGCGCCGCGGTGCACGCCTTCCTCGAGTTCTTCGGTGACCTCACCGACCGGCGCCGACGCACCCCCGCGGACGACCTGATCACCGCGCTGGTGCAGGCCGACGACGCCGGCGCCCGGCTCACCCGCGCCGAGCTGCTCGGCACCCTGCTCATCCTGGTGGTCGCCGGGCACGAAACCACGGTCAACCTGATCGGCAACGGCGTGCTCGCCCTGATCCGGAACCCGGAGCAGTTCGAACGGCTGCGCGCCGCCCCCGACCTCGCCGGGCCCGCGGTGGACGAGGTGCTCCGCTACGACGCCCCCGTGCACCTCACCACCCGCACCGCGCACGCCGAGATCACCGTCGGCGAGCGCATCTTCGCCCCCGGTGACGCCGTGATCGTGCTGCTCGGCTCCGCCAACCGGGACCCGGTGGCCTTCCCCGACGCCGCCGCCTTCGACATCGCCCGCTACACCGGGGGCCGAAAGGTGGAGCGGCACCTGTCCTTCGGGCTCGGGCTGCACTACTGCCTCGGCGCGCCGCTGGCCCGGCTGGAGATGGAGCTGGTGTTGCGCGCGCTCGCCGCGCGGGTCGGCGCGGTGACGCTGCTGGAGGAACCCCCGTACAAGCCGAATGTGGTCGTGCGCGGAATGTCGCGGCTGCTCGTACATCTGGAGGGCACGTGACCGCCGCCGACGAGATCACCTTCGACGCCTTCGAGCCGAGCGAACGCGCCGACCCGTACCCGGCCTACCGCCGGGCCAGGGACGCCGCCGCGCTGCTCCCCTACGCCTTCGGCGACGTCCCGGTCACCCTGGTCACCCGGTACGAGGAGTGCGCCGCCATCCTCACCGGGAACGACTGGGGCCACGGCTACGCCGCGGGCATCAGCCCGTTCCGGGACACCACCGCCGCCATCCCCGGCTCCTTCGTCCGGATGGACCCGCCCGAGCACAGCCGCTACCACAAGCTGGTGGCGCGGGGCTTCACCCCGCGGGTCATGGCCGGCCTCGCACCGGTGGCGGGGCAGGTCGTCGGCGAGCTGGTCGACGCGGCGCTCGGCCGCGGCGAGCTCGACATCCTGAACGACCTGGCCGTGCCGCTCGCGGTGGCCATGGTCCCGGTCCGGCTGCTCGGCGCCGACCCGGCCGACGGCGCGCTCTTCCGAGCCTGGCAGCTGGCGATCGCCCGTGGCACCGACCCGGACTCGATGCTCGGCGACGCCGAGGTGGCGGCGCGCGGCGCGGCAGCGCTGGAGTGCATGGGGTACTTCGCGCGGGTCGTGGCGCAGCGGGCCGGGAACCCCGGCGACGACCTGCTCGGCACGCTGATCGCCGCGGTCGGCGACGGCGCGCTCACCGAGCCGGAGGTGATCGGCATCGCGCTGCTCACCCTGGTCGCCGGGATGGAGACCTCGATCAACCTGATCGGCAACGGCATGCTCGCGCTGCTCCGCAACCCGGACCAGCTGCGGCTGCTGCGGGCGAACCGGGAGCTGATCGGGCCCGCGCTGGACGAGATGCTGCGCTACGACGCGCCGACGCAGTTCACCATCCGGGTCGCGCTGCGGGACACCGTGGTCGGCGGGCACGAGTTCCGGCGCGGGGACGGCGTCGTCGTGCTCACCGCGTCGGCGAGCCGGGACGACCGGGTATATCCGGAGGCGGATCGCTTCGACATCACCCGGTATGCCGGGAACCGGCCCGCGCGGCGGCATCTCGGCTTCAGTCTCGGGATCCACTACTGCGTCGGTGCGCCGCTGGCGCGGATCGAGGCGGAGGCGGCGATCGGGGCGCTGCTCGATCGGGCGCCCGCGCTCGCGCTCGCCACCGGCGCGGTGCAGTATCGGCCGAGTCTGATCCATCGCGGGATCGTCTCGCTGCCGGTGACGCTGTGAAGGCGGTCGTGCTCGGGGCCGGGATCGCCGGGTTGCTCGCGGCCAGGGTGCTGGCCGATCACTGCACCGAAGTGGTTCTCGTGGAGCGGGATTCGCTGGACGCCGGGTGGCGGCGCGGGGTGCCGCAGGGGCGGCACCTGCACGGGCTGCTCGATCGGGGGCGGGCGGTGCTGGAGGAGCTGTTTCCCGGGTTCACCGGCGAGGCGGCCGCGCGTGGTGCGACCACCGCGGAGGCGTTGGTCGGCACCAGGTGGTACCTGGGCGGGTCCCGGCTTGCGGCGACGCCGACCGGGCTGACCTCGGTCATGGCGACTCGGCCGCTGCTGGAAGCCATTGTCCGGGAGCGGGTTCTGGCGCTACCGGGGGTTCGGCTGCACACCGGCACCGTGCGCGGGCTGGTCGGTGACGCGGGCGCGGTGCGCGGCGTCCGGGTGGCCGGCGACGGGCAATCGACCGTCCGATATCCCGCTACCGCGGCCGGTCCCGACGGGGCACCGGTGCCTGCGCGGTCGCGCGGCACCACCGACCCCGGTACCACCGACCCCGGTACCACCGACTCCGGTACCACCGACTCCGGTACCACCGACTCCGGTACCACCGACTCCGGCACCGCCGACCCCGGTACCGCCGACCCCGGTACCGCCGACCCGGCCGTCGGCGTCATCGAACTCCCGGCCGACCTGGTGGTCGACGCGACCGGCCGTGGTTCGCGCGCACCGCAGTGGCTCGCCGACCTCGGCTTCCCCGCCCCGGCCGAGGAGCGGCTCGAGGTCGACCTCGGCTACGCGTCGGCACTGTTCCCGCGCACCGAGGGGCAGCTGGACAACCAGTCCTCGGTGATCATCTCGACCGGCCCGGACGGGCGCGGCGGCGGCGCCATCCGGGTGCAGGGCGACCGCTGGCACGTCACACTCGCGGGCATGCTCGGCGACCACCCGCCCACCGACCCCGCAGGCTTCACCGCCTTCGCCGCCACCCTCGCGGCACCCGACATCCACGACCTGGTCGACGGCATCGAGCCGCTCGGCGAGATCACCCCGCACCGCTTCCGCTCCCCGCTGCGCCGCCGCTACGAGCGGCTGCGGACCGTCCCGGCCGGTTTCCTGGTGCTCGGCGACGCCCTCTGCAGCTTCAACCCCCTGTACGCCCAGGGCATGGCGGTCGCCGCCCAGCAGGCGCTGGTGCTGCGCGACTGCCTGGCCGCCGACCCCGCGGTAGCCGGCGACGACGCCGCGCGCGCTGCCACCGGCCCCGCGTGCCGGGTGCCCGGCGTCCAGGACCCCGACCTCCCCGCCCGGTTCTACGCGGCGGCGAGCGCGGTGGTCGATGTCGCCTGGCGCCTCTCGGCCGGCTCCGACCTGGCCAACCCCGGGGTGCGGGGCACGCGCACGGTCCGCACCCGACTCACCAACGCCTACGTGGCGCGCGCACACCGCGCCGCGCACGCCGACCCGCTGGTCGCCCGCGCCTTCCTGCGCGTCGGCAACCTCGTCGACCCGCCCGCGGCCCTGCTGCGGCCCACCCTCGCCCGCCGAATCCTGCTGCCGAGCAGCGCGAACGGCGCGAGCGAGCCGACCGGGTGACCGGCCGCAACGTCGCGGCCGATCACCGGAATCGAACGACACCGGAGGGACCAATGGACTCGACAACGGCGGTCGCGGAGCAGGATTCCGCGATCGAGAACGCCATCGCCCACCTGTTCGGCCCGGAGGGGAGGGCCGACCCGTATGCCGCCGCGCGCGTGCTGCGCGAGGCGGGTCCGATGCACCGGACCCCGCTCGGCCACTACGTGCTCACCCGCCACGAGGACTGCTCCGCGGTGCTCTCCACCACCGCGTGGAGCCACGCGGAGGAGGCCGGGATGATGCACCCGACGGTGAAGCCGGAGGACGCCCCCGAGGAGCTGCCCACCTCGTTCCTGTGGATGGAGCCGCCGGACCACACCCGGCTGCGCAACCTGGTGACCAAGGGCTTCACCCCGCGCATGGTGACCAGGCTGCGCCCGCGCATCGAGGAGCTCACCGAGCAGTTGGTCGACGACTGCCTGGCGGCGGGCGAGTTCGACCTGATCGAGAAGATCGCCTACCCGCTGCCGCTGATCATCGCCTGCGAGCTGATCGGTGTGCCGCACGAGGCGTACGACCAGGTGCACCGCTGGTCGCAGGATCTGGCGCGCGGCTTCGACCACGACTACACGCTGCCCGCGGAGGCGCTGACGGCGCGCTCGGCCGGGTCGCGCGGCTTCATGGGGTACTTCCGGGAACTGCTGAACGAGCGCCGGGCGAACCCGAAGGACGACCTGCTCAGCGCGCTCTCCCAGGTGGAGGACCGCGGCGACGTGCTCACCGAGCAGGAGCTGCTCGCCACCTGCATCACCACCTTCGTTGCCGGGCACGAGACCACCGCCAACCTGATCGGCACCGGCATGCTGCAGCTCATGCGGAACCAGGACCAGATCGCCGCTCTCCGCGCCCGCCCCGAGCTCACGCAGACGGCCCCCGACGAGCTGCTGCGCATGGAGCCGTCGGTGCAGATGACCACCCGCGCCGCCACCAGGCCGATCACGGTGGCGGGCCGGGAGTTCGAGCAGGGCGAGGGCGTCGTCATCCTGATCAACTCGGCGAACCGGGACCACGCGGCGTTCCCGGACGGCGACCGGCTCGACGTCGCGCGCTACTCGGACCCGAAGAATCCGGCGAAGAAGCATCTCGGCTTCAGCCTCGGCATCCACTACTGCCTCGGCGCCCCGCTGGCGCTGCTGGAGATGGAGGTGCTGCTCGACGTGCTGCTGCGCAAGGTCGCGGACATCGAACTGCGGGACGACGCGCCGGTGTACAAGCCGAATGTGGTGATCCGCGGGCTGGAGTCGCTGCCCGCGCGCTTCACCCCCGCCTGATCATCGCGAACCAGGCGGCGGCGCCGTTCGCGTGGAACCGGGTCATGATCCGGTCCGGTTCCACGGCGGTGATCCGCCAGCCGGTCGATTCGCCGAAGGCGGCGGCCAGGTCGGCCCGGGAGACCGGGTGCGGGCCGGGGTCGTCGCCCTCGTCGGCGAAGCACAGCAGGAACAGGGTCCGCTCGGTCACCGCGGCGAGACTCTCGGCGTAGGCGCGCTGCTCGGCGGTGTCGAAGGTGTGGAAGAGGCCGCAGTCCAGCACCTCGGGAAAGGTGCGGCCGAGGTCGGCCGGGCGCAGGGCGTCGGCGGTGGTGAATTCGGCGGTCAGGCCGCGCTCGGCCGCGCGTTCCCGCGCCAGGGCGATGGCCGTCTCCGCCACGTCGACGCCGCACACCTCGAGTCCGCGTCCGGCCAGGAAGAGGGCGTTCTCGCCGCTGCCGCAGCCGGCGTCGAGCACCGGCCCGGTGAAGGCATCCGCGCGGCGCACCACGGCGGGTTGCGGCCCGCCGAAGTCCCAAGGCGCGGGGCCGTCGCGGTACGAGGCGTCCCAGGGCAGCCCGGTCATTCGCTCGTGGCTGGTCGGGGTGCGTTCGGTCATCTCTGCTCCTCCGGTCGTCGCCATCCTGGCAGCGATAGCCTCGCGGGATGTCGTTGCGCACGAATCTCGCCGTGGTCTTTTCGCTGCTGCTCGGTATCGCGTTCGTGGTGGCGCCGGAGTGGCTCGCGGCGAGCGATGCCGCCCGGTTCGCAGACGAGGGCGCGCTCCGGCAGGCGCTGAGCGGGGCGTACGCGGAGTACCGGCTGGCCGGGCAGCGGGCATTCACCCCGGCGCTACGCGACATCGTCGGCTACTGGGCCCGCTACCACCTGGTGAAGGCGGTCATCGCGGTGACGCTGCTGCTCGTGCTCGCCGTGCTGGTCCGGTGGGCAGGGAACACCGCGGCGAAGGTGCCTGCCTCCGTGCTCGCGCTCGGCGCTCTCGCCCTGGCGGCGGCGAATATCCAGGGCGCCGCGGCGCCGTTCGCCGCGGTGCTCCCGATGCTGCCCGGTGCCGAACTCGCGGCGGCGGAGCGGCAGTTGGGCGCCGGTGAACGCGCACCGGCGCTCGCGGTGATGATCGACGACTTCGCCCGGTTCCACGCGGTTCTCGCGGTGCTCGCCGCCGTCGTCGCGCTCTGCTTTCTCGGCGCGGGGCTCGCGCTGTTCGCGAGGCGCGCCCTGCTGCTCGGCGGGATCGGCATCGTGCTCGCACTCGGCATCGGCACGGTCGCCGTCGCGAACGCGACCACCGCGCGCGATCCGGAGCCCGCGTTCGCCGCGTTCCTCGAGGGCAGCTGGTAGCGCCTCCGCGCACCCATGGCGCTCGCTCGGCGCCACCCGGTCCGTCACGGCAGCGCGGCGAGATCCTCCGCGGTCAATCGCCACGCCCCGGCGGCGACGTTCTGCCGCACCTGCTCCGGCGTGGTCGCGCCCGCGATCACCGAACTCACCGGCTGCTGCGCGAGCAGCCAGCCGATGGCCAGTTCGAGCAGCGTGTGCCCGCGCTCGGCGGCGAACTCGGTCCACCGCTCGACCCGGTCGAAGTTCTCGTCGGCCGCGTACCGGTCGGCGAACCGGGCGGCGAGGGCGAACCGCGAGCCGGGCGGGAAGTCCGCCCCGCGCCGGTACTTCCCGGTGAGCAGCCCGGACGCCAGCGGGAAGTACGGCACGATGCCGAGGTGCTCGGCCCGCGCCGCGGGCACCACCTCGCGCTCGACCTCGCGGACCAGCAGACTCCACTCGACCTGGGTGCCGGTGAACCGCGCGCCACCGGATTTCTCGGCGGCCCGCGCCGCGTCGGCGATCTGCGCGCCGGAGACGTTCGACGAGGCCAGGTGGCGGACCTTGCCCGCCCGCACCAGGTCGTCCAGCGCCGCCAGCCCCTCCTCGACCGGCGCCGCCGGGTCGGGGTAGTGCTGGTAGTAGAGGTCGATCCGGTCGGTGCGCAGCCTGGTCAGGCTGGCCTCGCAGGCGGCGACGATGCGGTCCCGCAGGATTCCCGGCCGGTACGGCTCGTCCTGCGGCCGCGGGGTGAACTTGGTGGCCAGTACCACGGCGTCGCGGCGGGTGCCGAGCGTGGCGCCGATGATCTCCTCGGAGGCGCCCTGCCCGTACATCTCCGCCGTGTCGAAGTGCGTGATCCCGGCGTCCAGCGCGGCCTCGATCACCGCCGCGCCCGCCGCGAGATCCAGTTTCATGCCGAAGTTGTTGCAGCCGAGCCCGACCACCGAGAGGTCGGGTCCGTCGCCGCCGAGCCGACGAGTCTCCATGAGTCCCGACTCTACGAGGGCGCCGGGCTCAGTGCGCGAGGATGTCGCGCAGGGCGGCGGCGAAGGCCTCGGGCTCGCCGTACTGCCCGTGCTCCCCGCCGAGGAACCCGACGTGCCCGCCGGGCAGCAGCACGTGCTCGAAACCGCCTGCGGCGGCGAAACTCTCGGCTCCGCGCGCGGCCATCTCCGCGCCCGACTCGGCGCCGGAGGCGAGCACGATCCTGGTCGGCGCGGCGCGCAGCGCGTCCAGGTCGTGCTGGTACCGCCCGCAGCCGCGCATGTTCACCCCGAGCAGCGGATTCGTCCGCGACCCGTCGTCGGTGTCCGGGAGCCCGAAGGTGGCCGGGTCCGGCCCGGGCGCGTCGGCGTACCCCGCGGGCAACGGCCCCTGCTGGGAGACGAGCGCGATGAACTTCGCCATCGCCGCCCCCTCCCCCTTCGCCCGGTAGGTGGCGTGGATGTCGGCACAGACCGCGTTCACCTCGTCCCGGTCCGGCAGGAACTGCGCGACCGGCGGCTCGTGCGCGACCAGGGTGCGCACCGACTCCGGCCGGTGCCTGCCGATCCAGGCCAGCGCGTTCACCGCGCCCCCGCTGGTGGCGAAGACGTCGATCGGGCCGAGCGCGGCCGCATCCAGCACCGCCTGCAGGTCGTCGGCGTGCTGGGCCGGATCGGCTTCGGCGCCGGGCTCGTCCTGCGGGCTGCGCCCGGCGCCGCGCGGGTCGTAGGTGAGCACGGTGCGGTCGCCGAAGTGCCCGGCGAGCGTGCCGAACGCGGCCGCCTCCATGGGCGAGCCGAGAAGGAACAGGGCGGGGCCGGAGCCGGGACGCACGTCGTAGGTGATGGTGGCGCCTGCGGTGGCGACGGTACGGGTGTCGGGCACGGTGACTCCTCTGCTCGGGGGCTGTGCTGTATTCGACGGCGCGGCCCGCGCGGATTCATCGCCTCAGCCGAACGCCGCCGCGGCGACGATGCTCGGGGTGAAGAGCGCCCAGTCGTTGAGGATGTGCGCCCCCGAGCAGACCCACAGGTTCTTGGTGCGGATCCAGGCCAGCGTGAGGACTAGCCGGGCGCCGCCGATCACGATGAAGCACTGCGCCACGTTCCAGTCGTAGGTGGGCAGGTGCGCGGCGCCGAACCAGACCGCCGTCACCAGCCAGGCCACCACGATCGCGGACTTCCTGGAGAGCGTCCCGCGCCGGGTGAGGAAGTAGAGCAGCGCCAGGAACGGGATGACGGTGAACAGCTCCTCGCCGACCAGCTGGATGCCGGTACCGAGGTAGAACGCCAGCACCTGCACCGCGCCGTCGATATCGTCGGTGGCCGCGTTGGCCGACGCCCCGAAGACGGACGCGACCAGGGTACCGAGCAGCAAACTGACAACGATGTTCAGCAGCGCGAAGCCGGCCATGGTGAGCAGATCCCGGCCGCGCACCGGCCGGAACAACGCCGACCAGTACGGCCGGGCCAGCACCGCGAGCACCGCCAGCGGGATCACCACGAAGAGCGCGCGCGGCACCAGCGCGGCGACATTGTCCGGCTCCGGCAGCAGCACCAGCGCGGCGAACCCCGCCGCCACCGAGAGCCAGGCCAGCGCCCACCGCACGGCGCCGAGCCCGACCGGCTCGCCCGCGTAGTACGGGAAGTCGACGCCGTCCGGCCGCTCGATCCACGGGCCGAAGCGGTCCGCGGGCGTTGCGTGCAGTGTCTCGGCCATGCGGCTCCTCGATCCGTTCGGCTAACTTTCAGCCATTCTCGCCCATGACACCCCTGTGCCGCTTCACAGCGGAGAACCGGATGGGATTGTGAATCCGGACGATCCCGGGGCGGTACCGTCCGGTGGCACCGCCGAGCGGGGTTGCATGTGCGGATCACGGCCGAAGGGACAGCGACGATGCGGGGTCGAGTGGCGAGCGCGGTGTGCGCGCTGCTGGTGGGGGTTTCGGCCGCGAGCGCGGCGCCCGCGGCGGCGGAGCCGGGGCGCACCGAATCCGGGTACGGGTCCAGCTCCCCGGTGACCTCGGTGATCTCGACCGTCGTCACCCGCGACGTCCCGCTGCCGCCCACCGCGCTGCCGCATCCGCCGGAGTGCGACCGGCTCTCCTACCTGCGCTGGCGCTCCGCGTCGGGGCCGAGCGAGTCCGCGGCGGCGGACCGGATCCTGGTCGCGCAGCCCGGGATCTTCGAGGGCGCGGGCGCTTTCGACAGCGTCGCCCGCAATACCGTCGAGCTGGCCGCGCGCTTCGGCATCCACCTCGAGTTCTGGGCGCTCGACCGGCGCTCCAACTGCCTGGAGGACCACACCGGCACCCGCGCGGCGCTCGCCACCGGCGACCTGGACACCGCGACCGGCTACTACTTCGGCGGCGCCGAGGTCGACGGCCGCCGCTTCGCCGGCTACGCCGACGGCGCCGCCACCGACTGGCTACGCGACCAGGGCCTCGAGCAAACCCTGCGCGACCAGTACGACCTGCTCCGCCTCGAGCTGCCCGACCAGCAGCTGCGGCAGCGGAAACTGCTGTGCGGCGGGCACTCCCTCGGCGGCTTCCTCACCGGTTACTTCGCCGGCTGGGACTTCGACGGCAACCCGGCGACCACCGACGACGCGGGCTACAACCAGTGCGGCGGCTGGTTCGCGCTGGACACCGTCATCCGGGTCGGGCTCGGGCTGCGCGGCATCGACATCCCCGCCATCCCCCCGGGGATCGCGGGCGGCGTGGAGAACCTCTCGCTGCAACTCGACACCGCGCTGCCCGTGCTCCGGCTGCCCGCCGTGATCAACCCGGAGACCACCAACCTGCTCGCGCTCGCCGGGCTCGCCGCCCGGCTCGCCCCCGACGGCGTCAACGACCTCGTCAGCCGCCTCCCCGACAACCCCAATATCGACCTCACGCTGCGCACCCTCCTCTCGCAGAACGCCGCAGCCTTCCTCACCGGCTCCCCGGACGCCCGCGACCTCACCGCCACCAACGAGGCCGTGCTCGGCGCGCTGCTCGACGACAACTCGCAGCCGCTCGGCTTCCTCCAGGCCAGCACCGGCTTCGTCACCGGCGGCCCGATCGGCCCGAAGGACTTCCCGCTGCCGGACGCCATCGCCCGCGGCCCGCTCGGCTTCGGCGGCTTCGGCGACGCCCCGAAGGTCTCCCCGACCCGCTACTCCCCCGACACCGTCTACCGCTGGCTGGACTGGGACGAGGTCACCGGTTCCACCTCGCCCGCCACCAACCCCGGCAGCGAGGTCACCTCGATCGCTCAGCTCGCCCGCACCCTCTGCGAACCGCCGCTCGACTTCACCGAGTGGTACTTCCCCTCCCGCATCGCCTTCGACCTGCAGCAGACCACCGCGCCCTCGATCACCGCGCACCACCTGCACCCGCAGGGCATCGACACGCTGCCCATGCTGACCCTGCAGGGCAGCGGCGGCATCCCGCTGCCCGATTCGGGCAGCCCGCTGGACACCAGGATCGAACTGGCCGGCTACAACCACCTCGACCTGGTCACCGCCGACCCGGATTCGCGCAGGGACGGATCACCGGAGCCGGTCTCGGCCCGGCTCGTCGAATTCGCGACCCGCTAGCGCCGGAAGCGGCGCGCGACCGCGGCCCGCGCCCTTGCCAGCCGCGACTCGGCGGCGGGCGGCGGGGCCGCCTCGACCTCCGCTGCCTGCGCGAACCGGCTGTGCAGCTGCTCCCTGACCTGGTCCGGGGTGTAGGCGCGGCGGCGTCGCTCGCCGCGCACCACGACCGCGCCGGTGGCGACGACGCCCGCCGCACCAGCCAAACCCAACACCTTCCACCACCTCATACCGCCTAGGCTACGGGTATGGCGGGTGTGGACATCGATCTCGATCGGGCAGTCGAGATCACCAGGACAGGTGACATCTGGTTGTTCCGTGGTCATTCCACGGCCGATCGGATGATCCGGACGCTGACCAATGCCCCGGTCAACCATGTCGGCATGGCCGTGGTGATCGACGATCTACCGGCGCTGATCTGGCATGCCGAGCTGGGCCGCTCGCTCCCCGACATGTGGTCGGGCACCGCGCACCGCGGCGCCCAGCTGCACAATCTGCGCGACGCGGCCATGGTCTGGGCGAATCGCTACGGGCAGCAGGCGTGGCTGCGGCAGCTGGAGCCGCCGGCCGACCGGGAGCTCGAGGACGGCGCGCTGCGCGCCATCGCCCGGCTGAACGGCACCCCGTTCCCGTCGACCGCGACGCTCACCGCGCGCTGGTTCCGCGGCCGGGTGAAGCTGCCGCGCAGGTCGTCCCGGCCGCCGAAGGCGAGCGAGGTGGAGAACGCCTACTGCGCGGAGATCGTGGCCGCCACCTACCAGGCGATGGGGCTGCTCAGCGCGAAGCGCAGCCCGGACTGGTACGACCCGGGCAAGTTCTGGAGCGGCGACCGGCTGAAGCTGCTCGACGGGCACACGCTCAGCGGTGAGATCGCGGTGCGGACGCCGCCGGACTAGAAGAAGGTGCCGCTGAACGGCGGTGCGGCGGTGCCGAAGAGCGCGTCGGCGGCCGCCGCGGCGCCGGGCCGCTGCTCCGCGGCGCGTCCGGCGAGGACCAGGTGCCGCCAGGGGGTGCCGCCGAGGTAGGCGGCGGCGAGGGCCGAGACGTCGGCGGTGAGTTCGGGTTCGGCGTCGGTGCGGGCGGTTTCCCCGGCGCTCACCCGGTAGGTGCCGGAGTTGCCGGGCAGGATCGGGTCGGTGATGCCGAGCAGCACCGGCTCGGCGGGCCGGTAACCGCGGCTCGCCAGCGCGGCGGGCACGTCGACCAGGCGCAGCCAGGTCTCGTCCCCGATGCCGGTGACGGTGACCGCGCGCTCGTCGGTCACCAGCTCTGCGAGCGGGAAATCGGTTGCCACCATGGGGAATTCGACCCGGTGCACGATATCCAGCGCGAAGAGATGGCGGAGCAGCCCGAGCAGCGCCACCGGTGAGCCCGCCACCAGGTCGCCGACGCGCACCGCGCGGCCGGTGCTGCGCGGCCAGTCGGTGGTGTCGACCGCACGGTATCGGAGGAAGCCGTCCTCGGCGCCGGGCTCCCCGTGCAGCACGACGTGCGAATCGCCGCTGTCGAAGAGTTCGCGGGTGCGCCACCAGTACGGGGAGCGGTCGATCTCGCCGGGCCGCGAAAGCTCGAGCCGCGCGTGAATTTTCGCGAGCGTCGCGAAGGCGGTGGCGCGTTCGGCGTAGCGCACCGGCCCCGACGGCGGCAGGGTCGGCCGCAACCGAGCCGCGGCGGTGTCGACCCGCACCGCGGCCGAGCGGCTCGCCACGCCGTAGCCGAACCGCTCGTAGATGCCGCCCTGGGTAGCGCGCAGCCCGGCCACGACCTCGCCCCGGTCGGCGATATCGGCGAGCTGCCGCCGCAGCAGCGCGCTCCCGACGCCGCGCCTGGCGTGCGTCGGCAGCACCCCCACCCGGGTGACCCCGGCGTGCGGCACCCGCGCGCCGCCGGGCACCACCAGCCTGCCGGTGTACGCCGTGGCCGCACCGGCCGGGATGCCGTCCACCCTGGCCAGCAGGGTGCGGCCGGGTTCGTTCACCTCGCCCGCCGGAACGTCTCGCGGCGGGATCCCGACCATGGCGACCCGGAACACCTCCGCCGCCGCCTCGACCTCGGCCTCGCTCGACGCCACCCCGATCTCGATCGTCACCGCATCGACTCTACGACCGACGTGGTGCGGGACCGCCCGTTGCGATCACGACGAGCCGGGTACTCCGCGATACGCAGTAGCGGATCAGTTCGCTACTTGGTTTGGTGATTGCGCCGATAAGATCCCATCGGACTCGCATCTGCGGGTCACAGCTGGACGGGATGAGGTCACACATGATGCGCAAACTGGGAGCCGTCGTCGCCGCGGTGGCCGTGATCGCCGGGTGCGGGACCGAGGACACCGGGTCATCGGACTCGGTCTCCGGCACCGTCACCGTCTTCGCCGCCGCCTCGCTGACCGAGACCTTCACCGAGCTCGGCAAGCAGTTCGAGGCCGCGCACCCCGGCGTGCGGGTGGTCTACAACTTCGGGGCCAGCTCGGCGCTCGCCCAGCAGATCGGCCAGGGCGCCCCCGCCGACGTCTTCGCCGCCGCGGCGCCGCGGAACATGCAGCAGGTCCAGGACGGCGGCGACGTCACCGCCGCGCCGGTCACCTTCGTCCGCAATCGCCTCGAGATCGCCGTCCCGGCGGGAAATCCCGGCGGCATCACCGGCTTGGCCGACTTCGGCAGGGCCGAGCCGAAGCTCGCGCTCTGCGCCGAGCAGGTGCCGTGCGGGGCCGCCGCGGCCACCGTCTTCGAGACCGCGGGCATCACCCCGCAGCCGGATACCAGGGAGGCCGACGTCAAAGCCGCGCTCACCAAGGTCACGCTGGGCGAGGTCGACGCCGCGCTCGTCTACCGCACCGATGTGCGCGCGGCGGGCAGCAAGGTGCAGGGCATCGACTTCCCGGAGGCGGCGAGCGCGATCAACGATTACCCCATCGCGCCGCTCGCCGCGGCGCCCAACGGCACGGCCGCGGCGGCGTTCGTCCAGTTCGTGACGTCCGAGCAGGCCCGGCCGGTGTTCGCCGCGGCGGGGTTCGACCAGCCCTGACGAGAACACCATGCTCTCGCTTAGAGAATGATGCTAGTGCAGAATGAGAGCGGTCCCCCCGGCCACGGCACTGACACGAGGAGCGAGCGCATGGCTTACGTAATCACGCAGCGTTGCTGTAACGACGCGAGTTGCGTCTCCGAGTGCCCGGTCGATTGCATTCGTCCGACTCCGGATCAGCCGGGTTTCGCGTC